>NZ_JBHVWF010000247.1:0-7139 GCF_042882365.1 Streptomyces sp. NPDC058221
TCCAGCGTCAGGTCATCGGCGAAATGCCGGTCACCGGTCGCGTCGGGCACGTACTTCACACAGACAACGATCCTCAAGCTCACGCCGGCTCTCCTCACTGATGCGGTTCGGCGTCCGACTCTATGGCACTCAGTACCCTGAGTAAAGGTACGCAGTGCCGGATATCCGCTTCTGGTGCTACGTTTCCGCCATGACCGATGACCGGGGACCAGCCAAGAAGCCGCCCATGCGTGACGTGCTTGCCGAGGCGGCCTTCGGGCTCTTCATGGAGCGCGGGTTCGAGCGGACCACGGTGGACGACATCGTCGCCAGGGCGGGGGTGGGGCGGCGTTCGTTCTTCCGCTACTTCCCGTCGAAGGAGGACGCGGTCTTCCCCGATCACGAGCGGTGTCTCGCGGACATGACCGCGTTCCTGGAGGCCGCCGGTGACGGCGATCCGGTGGACACGGTGTGCGACGCGGCCCGGCTCGTGCTCCGGATGTACGCAGTGAACCCCGAGTTCTCCGTGCAGCGTTATCGCCTCACCCGGGAGGTGCCCGGCCTGCGCACCTACGAACTCTCCGTGGTGCGCCGCTACGAGCGGACCCTGGCCGGATATCTGGAGCGGCACGGCGCCGGCACCCGGGACGCGGCGCTGCGCGCCGAGGTGATCGCCGCGTCGGTGGTCGCGGCGCACAACAACGGCCTCCGGTCCTGGCTGCGTTCGGGCGGTCAGGGCGATGCCGGTGCCGAGGTGGACCGGGCGCTCGAACTCGTCCGTACGGTGTGGGGCAGGGCGCAGGAGCGGCCCGCAGCGCCCGCCGCCGAGGACGAGGTGATCGTGATGGTCGCGTCGAAGGGCGCCCCCATGTGGCGGGTGGTGCAGCGCATCGAATCGGCTCTCGGCGAGGGATGAGCCGTCGGGCTGGAGTCGCTTCGCCAACTTTCGGCACTCAGTACCTTTACGCGCTGGCACTAAGTGCCATACGGTGCCGGTGTGCCGTCGCCGGAGGTGCGGCGCACCGAGTCGAGCGCGGGAGGCCGAGACGTGTTCAGTACCGGAATCGATGTGGGGCGGACGGCCGGCGACGTGGCGGAGCCGCACACGGTGGAGGGTCTGGTCTACCAGATGTGCCGATGGTGCGGCACCGCCTCCTTCCGCAAACTCCTCTGTCCTGTCTGCGCGTCGAGCGATCTCGAACCGGAACGCAGCGACGGCCACGGCGTCGTCGTGCGGTCCAGTGTCGTGAACCGCTATTCGCGGGTGATGCGCAACGAGTCCCTGGTGCGCTTCCCCGAAGGCTTTGTGTACCGGTGCCGGATCGTGGGCGCGGCGCCCCATCTCGTGAGCGTCGGCGACCGGGTCCGGCCCGTGGGCGGCACCACCTCCGAGGCGGGCGAAGTGGTCCTCGAACTGTGCGATCCGCCCCTCACGGCCGGCTGGTACTGACCCTGCCGGCCGCGGGGCCACCCGGCTGTGTCCGGCCCGGCGGGCGACGGTTCACTCGACCCGGAGCACGTGCTTGCCGCGTACGCCACCGGCCTCGAGTGCCCGGTGGGCCTCCCCGATTTCGGTGAGGGGGCGGACGGTGTCGACGACCTCGCGGATGCTGCCGTCCTCCACGTACCGGGCCAGTCGGGCGAGCAGTTCGGTGTTCGGGTTGCCGCTGAAGAACCGTACGCGCCGGGAGCCCTGGAGGGCCGAGGCGAGGATGTAGGAGAGGGAGCGGAGGCCGTTGTCGATGTCGAAGGACACGGCCACCATGCGCCCGCCCGGTGCCAAGAGCCTTCGGAAGGCGCGGTGCTGGGTGCCGACGGTGTCCAGGACGACGTCGAAGGTGCCCAGTTCGGCGGGGCCGGCCGCCCGGTAGTCGAAGACCTCGTCGGCTCCCAGGCCGCGGACGAAGTCGAGGTTCTTCGCCCCCGCGAGAGCGGTGACATGGGCGCCGAGCATCTTGCCGACCTGGACCCCGACGCTGCCGACCCCGCCGCTGCCCCCGCGCACCAGAAGCCGCTCCCCGGGCCTGAGGGCGGATTTGTCGGTCAGCGCGGTCAGGCTCGTCGTGCCGCCGGTCACCAGGGAGACGGCCTGTTCGGGCGTCAGGTTCTCCGGGGCGGGTGAGACCTTCTGTGCGGCGACGGCGACGTACTCCGCCGCGCTGCCCATCCGCCGCGGCAGGATGCCCCACACCTGCTCGCCCACCCGTACTCCGGTCACGGACGCGCCCACCACGGCGATCTCGCCCGCGAAGTCGATCCCGGTGCGCTGGGGGAAGCGTCGCCCTGTCACCAGCTTGATCTTTCCGGCCCGGCCGGACAGCTCGCCGCCGTTGACTCCGACCGCCCGGACGCGGACCAGCACCTCGCCGGGCTTGACGTCCGGCGTGGGCACCTTGCCCACGTACAGCACTTCCGGGGGGCCGTACCGGTCGTAGAGGGCGGCGCGCATCTCGTCCACGTATCTGTCCTGCTCTGTCTCGGAAACCGTAAGCGGAAGCATGTTTCCGCTTCCTTCTCCTCAAGCTAACAGCCTAAGTGGATGACACCTTCCACTTACCGTAAAGTGAGAGACATGCCTGTTCAGCCCTCTCGGAAGCGCCCTGCCAAGGCCGGTGCAACCCCGTCTGTAGTCCCTCCTGCCGGACTGCGGGCCGACGCCCGGCACAACCGTGAGCGCATCCTCGAAGCGGCCAGGGAGGCCTACGCCGCCCATGGCATCGACGTGCCCGTCACCACGATCGCCCGCCGGGCCGGCGTCGGGGTCGCCACCCTCTACCGGCGCTTCCCCACCCGCACCGCACTCATCACGGAGGCCTTCTCCGAGCAGCTCGATTCGTGCGTCTCGGCCCTCGACGACGCACTGCTGGACCCCGACCCCTGGCGCGGGCTCTGCACCCTGATCGAGAAGGTGTGCGCGATGCAGGCCACCGACCGGGGCTTCACGGCCGCGTTCCTCTCCCGGTTCCCCGACGCCGTCGACTTCGAGGACCGGCGCACCCACGCCGAGGAGGGCATCGCCAGGCTGGTGCGCCGCGCCCAGGACTCCGGGCAGCTGCGCGCCGACTTCGCCCCCAGCGACATCACCCTCCTGCTCGTGGCGAACTGCGGCGTCGCCGGAGCGTCCCCGGAGGTCGCGGCGGCCGCGTCCCGGCGCCTGACCGGCTATCTGCTCCAGTCCTTCCGGGCCGGCAGCGCCGCGCCCCTGCCGCCGCCGGCCCCGCTCGAACTGAACCGCATCTACCAGCCCCCGCCCGGCCCGTGAGACCGGCCGTCCTGACGCCTCCAGATACCTCAGCACGGCAAGGATCCGGCGGTTGTAGGCCGTGGTGCGGTCCAGCTCCAGCTTGTCGAAGACCGTGTTGAGGTTCTTCTCGACCGCGCTCAGTGAGATGTGCAGCCGCTGTGCGATGCCCGCGTTGGTATGGCCCTGGGCCAGCGCCTCCAGCACGGTGCGTTCGCGCGGGGTCAGCCGGGCCGGCGGATCGCCGTGCGCACTGCGGATGACCAACTGCCGCACCACCTCCGGGTCGAAGACCGCCATGCCGGCCCTCGCTGGGCAGCGGCGGTATGCGGATTGCCGTCGGGGCCGGTGCGGCGAGCCGTACCTCCGTACTGCGGTTTCCCGCAGGGTGCGGGCCGGGGGAACGGACGCGGGAACCCAGGGCTGTTCCGGAACCCGGAACCCGACGTCGGCGGGGCGGGTCCGCGCCGTTCGCCCGGCTCCGGGACACGCGCGGGGCCGGGTGAACACGGGCTCACTGGCCCCGTACAGGTTCGTCGGCCATACTGCCCGCCGTGGAGCAGCGCATAGATCCGAACACTCAGCCCGAGTACGCCGCAGGGACAGACCCGGCGTACATCCCTGGTCTCACGGCCCCCCGAACCACCGGAAAGGCGGACGAGGAGCCGGAGCCGACCGAGGGGCCCGAACCCGAGGACGCCGCGTCCGACGATGCCGCCGAGGAGGCCGTGTCCGAGGACGCGGAGTCCGACGGAGACGCCGTCGCCGGGGCGGCGGACGACGAGGAGGACGAGAACGAGGACACGGAGACGGACGGCCCGTCCACGGACGGTCCCGCGTTCGAGGTGAGCGACCGCCGCGGTTCGATCGCCGCGGACAGCGAGGGCATCCGGTTCACCCTGGACGACCAGGAGGCCGACTTCCACTGGGACGAGATCGGCGCGGTGGAGCTGAAGCCGGCCCGGTTCGGCCGCCGGTTCACGGTCACGGTCCACATGTCGACCAGGCGTTGGTTCAACGCCGAGGTCGAGGCGGCGGCCAGAAGCAGCCTCAAGGAGTGGACGGAAGGCTTCGACGCGGTCCTGGACGCCTACTTCGAGGAGTCCTGACCGGCGGCGTCCGGTGCGGACCCGCCCGGGCCGAGCAGCGCGTCCAGGACGTGCGGCCAGGCGGCCGCGCCGAGCGCCGCGTCGGCCGCGGCTGAACCGCCGTACCGGAAGGTGCCGGACGCGGGCGCGGGGCCCTCGCCGGGCAGCCGCGGCCGGTGTCCCGCCTCGGCGCGGGTGATCAGCAGGACAGGGCGGCCCGCCGCCCGCCGCCGTGCGGCCAGTTCCTCGGCGTACGGCAGCGAGGGCCACATCAGGTCGTCCCCGCCCGCGACCAGTACGAGTCCGGCCCCGGACCTCTCCACCGGGACGGCCGCGGCCGGGGCGCGGCCCGCATGCGTCCGCAGGCTCCGCTCGTACCAGCCGAGGACCGAGGCGGGACAGCCCTCCGGCTCGGAGGCCGTCCAGGCGTCGTCGTAGGGGACGAACGGCAGCGGCTCGCCCCGCCAGGTCCAGGAGGACCGCTGAGGCCGCGTCAGCCCGTCCCGGCCCGGACCGACGTTCGCCCAGGTCACTGCGGTGGGGGAGAGCGCCACCACGGCATCGACGCCGGGCTGGAGCACGGACAGGTGCAGCGCGGCCTCGGCGCCCTTGGACACGCCCAGGACACCGATGCGGCGCGCCCCCTCCGCCCGGAGCCGGCCGAGCGCGGACACGAAGGTCTCCAGCGGGACCTCGCAGATGCCCGGTGGCTGCCCGGGGCCGCCGAACCAGCGGATCGAGAGAGCGGTCATGCCCTCCCGGGCGAGCAGCCGGCAGCGCTCCTTCTCGACGCGTCCGCTGGACCCGGCGAGCACGAGCACCCCGACGGCGCTGCCGTGCACGGGCGCGGCGCAGAAGCCCGTCCAGGCATCCGCGCCGGCGCCCGGTCCGGCGTGCACCTCGCGCTCGACGGTCTCCACGGGATCAGGCGTCGGCCAGCACCACCGAGCGGGTCAGGTGGCGCGGGCTGTCCGGGTCGAGACCGCGGGCAGCGGCGCGGGCAATGGCCAGGCGCTGCACGCGCACCAGCTCGGCCAGCGGGTCCAGGCCGCTCTCCACCCAGTGGGCGCCCGTCTCCAGGACCTGCTCGCGCAGGCCCTCGGGGGCGGTGCCGAACATCCAGGTCGCGGTGCCGGTGGTGGTGATGCTGATGGGGCCGTGGCGGTACTCCATCGCGGCGTACGCCTCCGTCCAGGACAGCGAGGCCTCCTTCATCTTCAGCGCGGCCTCGTTGGCGAGGCCGGCCGTCCAGCCGCGGCCGAGGAAGGTGAACTGGGTGCAGTCCAGGAGCTCTTCGGGCAGCGGCTCGGCCAGCGCGGCCTCCGCGTCGCGGACCACGGCGTCGGTGTGCAGACCGAGGTGGGCGCGGAGCAGCGTCAGCAGCGTGGTGGCGAACCGGGTCTGCACGACGGACTGTTCGTCGGCGAAGTCGAGGACCACGACCGCGTCGGCGGACGTCATCACCGGGGTCTGCGGGTCGGCGGTGATCGCCACCGTCGGGGTGACGCCGCGCAGCCGGTCGAGGAGTTCGAGCACCTCGGTGGTGGTGCCGGAGCGGGTGAGGGCGACGACCCGGTCGTAGCGGCGGTTGAAGGGGAACTCCGAGGCGGCGAAGGCGTCGGACTCGCCCTGTCCGGAGTCCTCACGGAGCGCGGCGTACGCCTGAGCCATGTAGAACGAGGTGCCGCAGCCCACCACCGCGATGCGCTCGCCGGCCGCGGGCAGTACGGCCGACTGGCTCTGCGCCAGATCGGCGGCGCGGCGCCAGCAGTCCGGCTGACTGGCTGTCTCGATCTCGACAAATGACACTTTTGCACTCCGTACTGGTGATGGGATGCTCGTTAACGCACGCTATACGGGATGTGCAAGCATTATCAAGCATTCTTCTTGCATGAGACTTGACTCGCCGGGGCCTTGTGCGACGCTTGCGCGAGTCCGGTGATCGTGCCCAAGGGGATGGGCGCCCGCAGCCCGGACCGGTAAGGAGAGCTCACTTGTCCAGGGATTCCCGGTGGAACGCACTGCTGGAACTCGTCGGTAAGCACGGCCGGGTGGACGTCGAGGACGCCGCCAGGACGCTGGATGTCTCGGCCGCGACGATCCGCCGCGATCTGGACCAGCTCGCCGAACAGCAGCTGCTCACCCGTACGCGGGGCGGCGCGGTCGCGCACGGGGTCAGTTACGAGCTGGCCCTGCGCTACAAGACGGGGCGCAACGCCCCGGAGAAGCAGGCCATCGGCCGCGCCGTCGCCGAACTGGTGGCGGTCGGTGAAGTGGTGGGGCTGACCGGCGGCACCACCATCACGGAGGTCGCCCGCTCGCTGGCCGTGCGCTCCGACCTGGTCGGGGACGGGGCGGGCGGGACGGCGGGCCAGCCGACCCTGACGGTGGTCACCAACGCCCTCAACATCGCCAACGAGCTGGTGATCCGGCCGCAGATCAAGATCGTGGTGACCGGCGGGGTGGCCAGGCCGCAGTCGTACGAGCTGACGGGCCCGCTGGCCAGCGGCGTACTGGGTGAGATCACCCTGGACGTCGCCGTGCTGGGCGTCAACGCCATCGACACCGAGCGCGGCGCCTATGTCCATCACGAGGGCGAGGCCAGCATCAACCGGCTGCTCGCCCAGCAGGCCCAGCGGGTGGTGGTGGCGGCCGACTCCTCGAAGATCGGCAAGCGGGCCTTCGCCCGGGTCTTCGATCTCGGGATGGTCGACTTCCTGGTCACCGACAAGGGCATCTCGCCCGAGGCGGCCGCCCGTTTCACCGAGGCCGGCGTCACGGTCGTCGCTGTCTGACTGAGCTTTGAGCGGCGGGCCGTCGCACCCATGGGG
>NZ_JBHVWF010000248.1:0-1245 GCF_042882365.1 Streptomyces sp. NPDC058221
CGCCCGGCCGGGGGGCCGCGCCCGCCCCGCCCCCCCCCCCGCCACTCTCACCTATCAGCCCAACACCCGTGCTGAGCGCGGCATCCCAGCACCCGCGGCACCGGTTCGATGAACAGCCGCGGAAACACGTTTCGCTCGACCTGTGCAGCCCGCCCGAAGAACACCCCATGCTCCGAGACGCGCTCCGCCAGCTGACCGAGGCGAAGATTGCCCCGCTCGCGACCACGTCGACGGGGAGATGCGGCTCACCAACTCACCCATCGGGCATGCGGCATCAGCATGGCCGGCCCCACCCTCGGCCCGTTGCCACTCCTCGGCGCATAAGAAGCGTGTCGAGGAAGTGGTGAACGCCCGAGGTCTGTTCAGTCGCCGACAAGTGTCCGGCTCCCCGACGGTTCTTCAAGCCCGGGCTGTCGTGGAGGCGACGATCCAGTTCCTGAACTCGACCGCGAAATGACGGAGATGATGCTCCAGCACACTCTCCGGACACGCGGTGGGCAGGTAGACCGTCAGACTCGACGTGAATCCGTCATCGGTGTCACCGAACTGAATCAGCACCCGTCCCACAACCGTGCCGTCGGCGAGAAAGAGATTCGAGGCCTTCTTGTGTGGGAACTCCGCTTCCGGGAGGAGCTCCTCCGCGTCCGCGGCCCACGCCAATGCCTCAGCGGACCAACTGCCGAGGTAGAAGGAACAGACATGGGGGCCGATGTTCTCCACGATGTGGACCGCTCCGTCCGGCTGCCCGGCCATCACATAATGCTCAGGCTGTGCGGCCAGGAGCACGTTCTCGTCAGCGAAGGCCTTGTCCATCCAGGCCACGAACTCGCCGGCCGTGGAGCCCCGCGTCGCGAGCACCGTTGCCCCCACGTTGAAGCTGCCGCCGGAGAGGCCCGCGCTCTCCCGCAAGAAGGCCTCTCCCTTGCCGATGTCCTCGGCCAGCAGGTCGAGCAGACCTTGACGTCCCAGCCGTGATCTGAGGCGACCCAGGGCGCGGCGCGCGTAGAACAACTCGAAGTCGTCGATGCTTCCGCCACCGGTCGGTCCTGATACGAGTGTCACGGCCGCAGGAAGCGACGGCTGATTCCGAGTCATCTTGAGGCTCCATCGAATGAGTGAATGCGCTTTTTGTTCGCTTCAGTTGCACGTAGAAGCACGGCAGGCGTGTGAACCAACGTCATGGCCAGAAAAGTTGACCTGCCTCCGCTGCAGATGTCAGGTGGTGGGCGGCGAGGGGCCCGAGGC
>NZ_JBHVWF010000248.1:1255-7065 GCF_042882365.1 Streptomyces sp. NPDC058221
TTTTGTTTGTTTTTTTTCATCTTATAAGCCTGGATGTTTTTAAAAAATTTGTCTGTCATATAATTTTTTAGGGCCCTGATCTTATGTTTTCTGTTGGGGGGCGGGTCGGCCCCCTAGCCCCCCCGCCGCCCGCCGCGCGCGGTGATCGCCTACTTGCCCTGGATCGCCTCGAGGAAGCCGACCCTTCCCGCCGCGATGTGCTGGCGCAGCACATTCGTCTTCATGTCGGGGTGGTGTTCGGCGTTCGGCTCAGGCACCGAGGGGTTACCGGTCCAGGACATCAGCCGGCAGACGCGGTGCTGAATCAGCCAACCCTGTTCGGTTCGGACCAGTTCGTCGTCATACCAGCCCGTTCCCTGCCACGTCGGGCCACCGTCGGCCGCTTCGCGCACCAGGAGCCAGTTGCCGTAACTGAACGCGTGTGCCTTATCGCCGTCCACATGCACCAAATGACCCATCATCGTGTGCTGATGACCGTCCAGACCCTCATGGAACTCGGCGAAGGAGCGCTTGAACGTGGCGAGCCCCTGCCAGGCATTTCCGGCCGGACCGAATTCCGCCGTCACATCCTCCGTGAAGACCCGGTCGAACAGGTCCCACTGGTGGGCGTCGAGTGCGAAGCCGTAGAGATTCAGGGTTTCGATGATGGCGGCCTTGTCGTGCTCAACCATTGTTGCGCTCCTCATCCTTCGTGTCACCAACGGGTCACTCTCGATGCCCGCCGTAAAGCACTCGCCTATTGCGATCAGGCCGGTCCAGACAGCGTCGGAGCGTGGGGCACTTCGCGGGGAGTGCACCCCGCCTCCCGTGCTGGGGAGGCACAGTCTCGACCACCCGCCCTCGATCACAGGGAGCTCATCGCATGAGGTACGGGCCGGAGTCGATCACCAAGCGAAGTCCCTGTGGCTCGTTGGCTCGCCGGTACGGCATCCGAGCTGTCTTCCGCCACATCCGACGCCGGCGCCAGGCCGACGGAGCGTATGGCGGACGTTGGCACCATCATCAGGAGCCGTGGAGAAACTGTCAACACTTCACATCCTGCGGGTTACGCAACCGCTCACCCCACACGGGGGCGACCAGGAGGGAATGCAACGCTCCACGGCGATAGAGCTCGACTCCACACACCTAGACACCAGGGATCATCGACCTCGACGCGGGATTCCAGAGCCGGGGACGAGCGAGGCCGACCCTCCGATCACCGTCAGTGCGCGACTCATGGCCGAGAATGAGACTGACATAAATGTTGACACTTTCTGGTGGTGGCTTCTACCGTTCAAATCAGGCCGCACCGTTCAACCGGCCGGCGAGCGGTGGCACGTCCGGGCGTTGCCCTCGATAGCAACCGGGTCACGATTCGCCGCGGCACCGGCCACGATCAGCGCCTCTCGCTCCGCCCTCGACACCTGTCCGGCCGCGTGAGGCACCTGATGCACGTGCCGAAACCGTGGCCGGCTGATCGCTCATCCGCATGACGCAGGCCGGAAGCCGCCGGCCTGCTGGCCCCCCGCTGGCGTCGGCCCGTCCGCCCCTCAACTGCACAAGGGCTGAGAGTTCACGCCGTAGGTGCACGGCCGAGTCACCACCGCAAGAACCGAGCACAGGAGATAGCGACGATGGTTGCGACGCACGACACGTCCGAGAGGCTGACGGCGATCCTCGAGAAGGTCCGGGCCCTCGGGCCGGACCTGCGCAAACGCGCGCTCGCCGCAGAACGCGCAGGCAGGCTTCCCGACGAGACCATCACCGACCTGGATGCCACCGGCGCGTTCGATATCGGCAGTCCCGCAGAGTTCGGCGGCTACGAGTTGACGGTGCGGCAGCAGTTGGACGTCGTTGCAGAGGTTTCCAAGTGGGATGGCTCGTGCGGGTGGACCGTATGGGTGGGCGCCTCGACGAACTGGATTCCCGCCGGTTCGGGGGCTCGTGTCGTCGAGGAGGTCTACGGTCCTGCGTGGGTCGGCCCGCGGGTCGCGGCCTCGAGCCACTTCCCGGCCTCCAGGGGACGCGCGAAGCGGGTGGAGGGCGGCTGGACCATCTCCGGCGGACCCTGGACGTTCGCCAGCGACTCGCTCTGGGCCCCGTTCACCAACCTGGGCTGCATCGCCGATACCGGCGACGGCCCCTACTTGGTGGGCGTTCAGGTCCCCCGCGACGAACTCCGGTTCCTCGACGACTGGCAGGTCGCCGGGATGCGCGCCACTGGCAGCGTCTCCCTCACACTCGCAGCGGACCAGCTGTTCGTTCCGGAGCATCGTTGCGTCGATTTCCGTCACATAGTCGGCGGAGCTCTCGACAGCGGCCTCCAAGGTTCGATCTGGAAGGCGCCCTCGCTCGGCTGGGCCTTCAGTCTCATGGCAGGGATGTCGATCGGCCTCGCGCAAGGTGTGCTGGACAGGTTCCTCGAGCGCTCCGCCGGCCGGCCCATCCGCGGCACCACGTACAAGAACCAGCTGGAAGCACCTCTCACGCACCTGATGCTCACAGAGGTTCACTCCAAGATCCGGTCGGCGACGTTGATCACGCGCGCCAACGCCGAGGAGACCGATCGGCTCGGAGCACTCGCTGCCGCCGGAACGCCGGCCGACCCGGAGTACATGCAGATGTTCAGTGCGCGCGTCCTCGCCGAGACGGCCTACGCGGCCAAATGGTGCGCGGAGGCGATCGAGCTGCTCCAGCGGAACTCCGGATCGACCGCGATCATGGAAAGTGAACCCATTCAGCGGGCTTGGCGTGACGCCCGCGTCATCACGTTGCACGGAGCCCTCAACCTCGAAGCCCTCTCCGAGAACTACGGAAGGCTGATGGCCGGAGCCCAGCCGCACAAGTTCGAGGGGATCACCACCTTGGACCGCTTCACGCCGGTTGCTCCGAGCAAGGCCGGCTGAGGTTCGGGCAAGGGCGGCCCAGCCCGCAGGTCCGGGCGATGGCCGGGAACACGTGACTGCCACAGCGGCAACGAAGCGCGGGAGCCGGTGGCGGCAACAGGGCCGCCTGCTTCCGCCGGCCGCCCGCACTGGACTCGCGCGCAGACGGAACCTCGGAGCATGCCGGCAACCGTCGCCCGACCGCTCCTAGTCATCGGCGGCGTCCTCCAGATCCGGCGGGCACTGGGCGGTGCGCCCGTCGACATGGATGCGACCGTCGATCGCCGTCATCGGGCGGCCTCCGTGCCGCGGCCGTCCGCCCGCATCGGCACGAGCACGCTCTGCACGGCGGGCCCGACGAGCGCGATCAGCTGCTCACGCTCTGCCCCGGTGAGAGTGGGGACACCGACAACACCCCGCCCGACCACGAGCCCGACGAGCATCGACGACACCACCCCCACCCGGAGCGCCAAGTCGTCGTCGGCGGAGCGCGACGCGAGAGCATCAACGAGCAGGCGATCCTGGAGGAAGCCGCGCAACTGCTCGTTCGCCTGCTCGTTGGCGATGGCGCCCCGGAGTATCGCCATGAGCGGCTCCGAGCTCCGGACATCCTCCTCCCACACCTCGAGGAAGGCGCGGACGACACGTTCTCCGAGGCCGTCCTCCGCGCCCTCGAAAGCGGCGCTGAAGCGTGTCAACGCGTCAGCGGGAACGGACATGACGGCGGCGAACAGCTCGTTCTTCGACCGGAAGAACTGCATCACCAGCGACGCGTCCACGCCTGCGTCGGACGCGACCCGCCGGATCGTGGTCGCGGTGAAGCCATCGGCTGCGAACCGGGCGCGGGCCGCGGCGAGGATCGCCTGCCGCGTCGTGTTCGTTCCCGGCCGGCGTCCGAGACGGGCGGTGGCGGCAGGAGTCGTGTGCGCGGTCATGTGCCAAAACTACCCCCGGACCATGATCTCAACCGTTGTTGAGATCTTGCGCCGGCGAACGTACGCTCACATCGTGGACAGAGCCGGTCCACGGACGCAGAGATGCGAGGAGTTCACCATGAGTGATGTCCAGAAGGTGTTCACGCCCTCTCAGCCGCTGGAGCCGGGTGGCCGTTACGGAGTGCTGAGCGGCTACGAGCCCGGCACCCGAACGCTGGAGGCGGGCTTTCAGATCGCCCCGCCGTTCAAACCGCTCCCCCTCGATATCGTGCTGGACAAGGACGTACCGGTCACACTGCGTGACGGCACCACGATCCACGTCGACGTCTTCCGTCCCGTCGGCGCTGAGCGGGTGCCGGTCATCGTGGCGTGGAGCCCGTACGGGAAGGGCCAGGGATCGTCCGCCAGCGTGATGGGCATCTTCGGCATGGTGGGGCTGGACAACGGGATCGTGTCGGGTCTGGAGAAGTTCGAGGGCCCCGACCCCGCGTACTGGTGTGCGCAGGGCTATGCCATTTGCAACCCGGACATCCGGGGCGTGGCCAACTGCGAAGGCGACAGCGTCGTGTGGGACCGGCAGGAAGGACGCGACTGCTACGACCTGGTCGAGTGGCTCGGCGTCCAGGACTGGTGCACGGGCAAGGTCGCCATGAGCGGCACGTCCTACCTCGCGGTGTCGCAGTGGTTCACCGCGGCCGAACAGCCCCCGCACCTTGCGGCGATCAACCCGTGGGAGGGCGTCAGCGACGTCTACCGCGACCTGGTGATGCGCGGCGGCATCCCCGACACCGGATTCGCCCGGCAGCTTCAGGACAACAGCTACTACGGCAACGGCCAGAAGGAGGACATCCTCGCCGAGGCCGACCGCTATCCGCTGGTGAACGACTTGTGGGAGAACAAGATCCCGCTCTTCGGCCGGATCAACGTGCCCGCGTACGTCGTCGCGAGCTACTCCAACACGCTGCACACCGCGGGCACCTTCCGTGCCTGGCGGCGGATGGAGTCCGAGCAGAAGTGGCTGCGCGTCCACAACAGCCAGGAATGGCCGGACTACTACGACGAGGCGAACGTAGAGGATCTGCGCCGGTTCTTCGACCGCTTCCTCAAGGATGAGGACAACGGCTGGGAGCAGACGCCACGTGTGCGCTACTCCCTCCTGGATCTTCAGGGCGGCGACCGGGTGAACATCCCGGCGGACGAGTTCCCGCCGGCGGACGTCACACCGGTGAAGTACTACCTCGACGGCCGCTCGCGGACGCTGGGGACCGCAGCACCCGACACCGGCGCGACGGCGGGTTACGCGGTCGACGCCAACCCGGACACGGTGTCCTTCATGACGCGCTTCGACCAGGAGACCGTTCTGGTGGGCTACCCGAAGGCGCGCCTGTGGGTCGAGGCCGAAGGCGCGGACGACATGGATCTGTTCCTCCTCGTACAGAAGCTCGACGCATATGGCACGCCCCTGCAGCAGTTCACCGTGCTCAACCAGGGCGCGATGATCCAGGACGTGACGGAGCGAGGCGCTTCGATCCTTCGGTACAAGGGGGCGGACGGGCGTCTACGCGTCTCGATGCGCCGTCTGGACGAGAGGCTGTCCACGGAGGACATTCCCGCCCACAGCTTCGACCAGGTCGAGAAGCTCTCACCCGGCGAGGTCGTCGACGTCGAGATCGACCTGCTCCCGGTCGGGCTCACCTTCTACCCGGGCGAGCAGCTCCGTCTCGTCATCAGCAGTCGGTCGCTCCTGGGCACGATGATGCCTGGAATCCGCGAGTACACCACCGAATTCGGCGGACGGCACATCATCCACACCGGGGGCAACCGCGCCTCGTACGTGCAGCTTCCGGTCAAGCCCGCGTGACCAAGACGGTCTGCCCCACCTCCGGGTGGGGCGGACCGCCCCGGCGGACGGCCCCACCCGGACCGCATGCCCCCCCCATTACCTTTTTGGTGGCCCCGCAACGGGGCTCCCGGCCTCCGGGCTCGGCATGACTTCCCCCCCTTGTTAATC
>NZ_JBHVWF010000249.1:0-7028 GCF_042882365.1 Streptomyces sp. NPDC058221
TCGTTGCAGGTAGTGAGTGGGTAAAAAGACCTGAACGGAGGTACGTGCGAGTAGCGGGTGCCGACAGGCGGCCGAGCAGGCTATGTTCGGTTGTGAGGAATGGTGAATGCCAGACCTCGGCGAATGCACCACCAGGTTTCGGGCAGGTAACCCACCAACGGTTCAGAATCAGGAAATGCGGTGGGGTGGAGTCCTTGCCGACGGGGGAGGAGGAGGTGGAAGTCACCGAGTCCGCGGCTCCGGCGACCACCGGGGCCTGGTGCAAAAGGGAGATGCTCCGCCACTGAGCGGAGTGATCCGGGAACGGAGTTCTGCGTGGACATCGTCGTCAAGGGCCGCAAGACCGAGGTGCCCGAGCGGTTCCGCAAGCACGTGGCCGAGAAGCTGAAGCTGGACAAGATCCAGAAGTTCGACGGCAAGGTGATCAGCCTCGACGTGGAGGTGTCCAAGGAGCCGAATCCCCGTCAGGCAGACCGTTCCGACCGGGTGGAGATCACGCTCCGTTCGCGTGGGCCGGTCATCAGGGCGGAAGCGGCCGCAGGCGACCCGTACGCAGCGCTGGACCTGGCCACCGGCAAGCTGGAGGCCAGGCTGCGCAAGCAGCACGACAAGCGCTACAGCCGCCGCGGCACGGGCCGCATCTCAGCCGCCGAAGTCGCTGAAGTCGTGCCGGAGGCCGCGTCGTTCAACGGCGACGGCGAACTGGTCCCCGACGAAGTGTCGGAGCCCGTACCCACCACCAGGATCGGCTCGCTCGAGGTGCAGGGCGAAGGGCCGCTGGTGATGCGCGAGAAGACGCACGTCGCGGCACCCATGTCGCTCGACCAGGCTCTCTACGAGATGGAGCTGGTCGGACACGACTTCTATCTGTTCGTCGACTCCGAGACGAAGGAACCGAGTGTCGTCTATCGGCGGCACGCATACGACTACGGCGCCATCCACCTGAGGACCGACCCGCTGGCCGCTGATGAGGCGGGCGGCGCGGGCGGCGCGCTCGGCGGCTGACACCACCGCTCCATGGTGCCCCTGGAGCGCCTTGTGCGCCCCCAGGGGCACCCGCGTGCGACCACTGGATCACCGCTCTGACGTCCAGGCATGAAATCATGGCCGCCCAAGCCAATCGGTGCTCTGTGAACTGCCGTTGGCGGACGTTTGTGAACTTCAGGTCATGGCCTTCAGGGGGAGGAACGATGGCGGACACCTTCGGGCCCGTGCGCGATGCGAATGATGCCGACGATGCTGCCGGTCCCCACACCGGAGCAGATGAGGACGGTGGTTCCCGGAAGGAACCGATCCGGGTCCTCGTGGTGGACGACCACGCCCTCTTCCGCAGAGGACTGGAGATCGTTCTCGCGCAGGAGGAGGACATCCAGGTCGTCGGCGAGGCGGGAGACGGCGCGGAGGCGGTCGACAAGGCGGCTGACCTGCTGCCCGACATCGTGCTGATGGATGTACGGATGCCCAAACGCGGCGGCATCGAGGCCTGTACCGCCATCAAGGAGGTGGCGCCCAGCGCGAAGATCATCATGCTGACGATCAGCGACGAGGAAGCCGACCTCTACGACGCGATCAAGGCCGGCGCCACCGGATATCTCCTCAAGGAGATCTCCACGGACGAGGTCGCCACCGCGATCCGTGCGGTAGCCGACGGACAGTCCCAGATCAGTCCGTCCATGGCGTCCAAACTGCTCACCGAGTTCAAGTCGATGATCCAGCGGACCGACGAGCGCCGGCTGGTGCCGGCGCCCCGGCTCACCGAGCGTGAGCTCGAAGTCCTCAAACTGGTTGCAACGGGCATGAATAATCGCGATATCGCGAAGGAACTCTTCATTTCCGAGAACACCGTGAAGAACCACGTCCGCAACATTCTGGAGAAGCTGCAGTTGCACTCCCGGATGGAAGCCGTGGTCTATGCCATGCGGGAGAAGATCCTGGAGATCAGATGAGCCGGCCGGGTAAAGACCCGGGAATGTGCGGTCACGCCAGGAGCCGGGCGATTTCCCGGGTGAGCGGCCCGCGCAGCTCGGGTGCGTCGACCCGCTCCAGCCGGACGTCCGTACAGCCGACCCAGGACGCTGCTTCGACCAGTGCCTCCGCCATCGGCGCCACGGCCTTCGCGCCTGCCAGGGACACCTGCCGGGCGATCAGCGTCGTGCCCTCGCGCGCAGGGTCGACCCGGCCCTGCAGCTTGCCACCCGCCAGCAGGGGCATCGCGAAGTAGCCGTGGATCCGCTTGGGCTTGGGGACATAGGCCTCCAGCCGGTGGGTGAACGCGAAGATCCGCTCGGTGCGCGCCCGCTCCCAGACCAGTGAGTCGAACGGCGACAGCAGCGTCGTACGGTGCCGGCCGCGCGGCTCCGATGCCAGCGCCGCCGGATCGGCCCAGGCCGGCTTCGCCCAGCCCTGCACCGCCACCGGCACCAGACCGGAGTCCGCGACCACCGCGTCGAACTGCTCGGCCTTGAGCCGGTGGTAGTCCGCGATGTCCGCGCGGGTGCCGACTCCCAGCGACTGCCCGGCGAGCGCCACCAGCCGGCGCAGGCACTCCGCGTCGTCCAGATCGTCGTGGAGCACCGTGGCGGGCAGGGCACGCTCCGCGAGGTCGTAGACCCGCTTCCAGCCGCGCCGCTCGGTGCACACCACCTCGCCGTACATCAGGGCCCGCTCGACGGCGACCTTCGACGCCGACCAGTCCCACCACTCCCCGCCGTTCTTCGCGCCGCCCAGCTCCGTGGCCGTCAGTGGGCCCTCGGCGCGCAACTGCTTGATGACGGTGTCGTACGCGCCGTCCGGCAGATCGTGGTGCCACTGGGGGCGGGAGCGGTAGGCGCGGCGCCGGAAGGCGAAGTGCGGCCACTCCTCGACGGGCAGGATGCACGCCGCGTGCGACCAGTACTCGAAGGCTCGGCCGCCCGACCAGTACGCCTCCTCGACCGTGCGCCGGGCGACCGTGCCGAGGCGCGCGTAAGGAATCAGCTCGTGCGACCGCGCGAGCACCGAGATCGTGTCGAGCTGGACGGCGCCGAGATGCCGCAGCACGCCCGGCACCCCGGCCCGGCGGTCCGGCGCGCCCAGGAATCCCTGGGCGCGCAGGGCGATCCTGCGGGCCTGGTCGGCGGAGAGTTCGACTGAGGGAGGCTGCACGGACGTCATGCCTCGAACCCTAGAGGGCGGCACTGACAATCCGGCCGGGCCGTCGCGATGCTCACAGGCGGGAGGGAGTGCTCGCCGGAAGGTAGGCGCAGGTGCCCGGCAGGCCGAGGTCGGACGGGAGCAGCGCGCCGGTCCACGTATCGCGTCGTACGCCCTTGTTGAGAAGTCCGGAGCGCTGGTCGCCCTCCATGCGGAAGCCGGCCCGCAGGGCCACGGCCCGTGAGGGGACGTTGCCGGCCTCGGCCCGCCACTCCAGCCGGTCCCCGCCCAGCGAGGTGAAGGTCCAGCGGGCGGCGCAGCGGACCGCTTCCGTCATGTAGCCGCGGCCGCGATGCTCCCCGGCGGTCCAGAACCCCACCTCGTAGGTGCCCGGGAGGTTGCAGCGGTTGATGCCGAGCGCACCGGTCAGGGCTTCGCCGTCGCGCAGTACGACGGCGAAGTTGTACATGGAGTCGTCCTGCCAGCCGTTGGGTGAGAACTGTCGGGTGAAAAGCTCCGCGTCGGTGCGGCTGTAAGGGGAGGGGACTACCGTCCAGCGCTGGATGCCGGGGTCCTGGCAGGCGGTGTACACCTCGTCCGCGTCGTCCGGGGCGAAGGGGCGCAGCAACAGGCGGTCGGTGGTGAGTGTGATCGGCTCCATGTACGGATTCTGCTGACCGGCCGGGGCACGGGGCGAGCACTTTTCGCACTTCCCGGCACCTTCGGAGGCCTTCGTCCGTTGATCGGGAAGGGCACTGCGAGCTCAACGCAGTGGCAGCCCTCCCGGCGCGGCGGGGTCCTCGCTTACGATGGCCGTTGCGGTGGGGCCCACCTGCCGTGCCCGCGCCAGAGTCCATAACACGACCCAGTGCCAGGCCCGACCGGCAAGGAGACCAGCCTCAGTGTCCGTCTTCAACAAGCTCATGCGTGCAGGCGAAGGCAAGATCCTGCGCAAACTGCACCGCATCGCGGACCAGGTCAGCTCCATCGAAGAGGACTTCGTCAACCTCTCCGACGCCGAGCTGCGGGCGCTCACCGACGAGTACAAGGAACGGTACGCGGACGGCGAGAGCCTGGACGACCTGCTCCCCGAGGCATTCGCAACCGTCCGTGAGGCCGCCAAGCGAGTCCTCGGACAGCGCCACTACGACGTCCAGATGATGGGCGGCGCAGCCCTGCACCTCGGTTATGTGGCCGAGATGAAGACCGGCGAGGGCAAGACCCTCGTCGGCACCCTGCCGGCGTACCTCAACGCGCTTTCCGGCAAGGGCGTGCACCTGATCACGGTCAACGACTACCTCGCCGAGCGTGACTCGGAGATGATGGGCCGGGTCCACAAGTTCCTCGGACTGAGCGTCGGCTGCATCATCGCCAACATGACTCCGGCCCAGCGCCGCGAGCAGTACGGCCACGACATCACGTACGGCACGAACAACGAGTTCGGCTTCGACTACCTCCGCGACAACATGGCCTGGTCGCAGGACGAGCTCGTCCAGCGCGGTCACAACTTCGCGATCGTCGACGAGGTCGACTCGATCCTGGTCGACGAGGCCCGTACGCCGCTGATCATCTCCGGCCCCGCGGACCAGGCCACCAAGTGGTACGGCGACTTCGCAAAGCTGGTCACCCGGCTCTCCAAGGGCGAGGCGGGCAACCCGCTCAAGGGCATCGAGGAGACCGGCGACTACGAGGTCGACGAGAAGAAGCGGACCGTCGCGATCCACGAGCCCGGTGTCGCGAAGGTGGAGGACTGGCTCGGCATCGAGAACCTCTACGAGTCGGTGAACACCCCCCTCGTCGGGTACCTCAACAACGCCATCAAGGCCAAGGAACTCTTCAAGAAGGACAAGGACTACGTCGTCATCGACGGCGAAGTCATGATCGTCGACGAGCACACCGGCCGTATCCTCGCCGGCCGCCGCTACAACGAGGGCATGCACCAGGCGATCGAGGCGAAGGAAGCGGTGGAGATCAAGGACGAGAACCAGACCCTCGCCACGATCACCCTGCAGAACTTCTTCCGCCTCTACGGCAAGCTCTCCGGGATGACCGGTACGGCGATGACCGAGGCCGCCGAGTTCCACACGATCTACAAGCTCGGTGTGGTGCCGATCCCGACCAACCGGCCGATGGTCCGGGCCGACCAGTCGGACCTGATCTACCGCACGGAGGTCGCGAAGTTCGCCGCCGTCGTCGACGACATCGCCGAGAAGCACGAGAAGGGCCAGCCGATCCTGGTCGGCACCACCTCGGTCGAGAAGTCCGAGTACCTCTCGCAGCAGCTGTCGAAGCGCGGTGTGCAGCACGAGGTCCTCAACGCCAAGCAGCACGACCGGGAGGCGCCGATCATCGCCCAGGCCGGTCGCAAGGGCGCGGTCACGGTCGCGACGAACATGGCGGGCCGCGGTACGGACATCAAGCTGGGCGGCAACCCCGACGATCTGGCCGAGGCGGATCTGCGTCAGCGCGGGCTCGACCCGGTCGACCACGTCGAGGAGTGGGCGGCCGCGCTGCCCGCGGCGCTGGAGAAGGCCGAGCAGGCCGTGAAGGCCGAGCACGACGAGGTCACCGAGCTCGGCGGGCTCTATGTCCTGGGTACGGAGCGGCACGAGTCGCGTCGTATCGACAACCAGCTGCGTGGTCGTTCCGGCCGTCAGGGCGACCCGGGCGAGTCCCGGTTCTACCTGTCGCTGGGCGACGACCTGATGCGTCTGTTCAAGGCGCAGATGGTCGAGCGCGTGATGTCGATGGCCAACGTGCCGGACGACGTCCCGATCGAGAACAAGATGGTGACGCGGGCGATCGCGTCGGCCCAGTCGCAGGTCGAGCAGCAGAACTTCGAGACGCGTAAGAACGTCCTGAAGTACGACGAGGTGCTCAACCGGCAGCGTGAGGTCATCTACGGCGAGCGGCGCCGCGTCCTGGAGGGCGAGGATCTGCAGGACCAGATCCGCCACTTCATGGACGACACGATCGACGACTACATCCGCCAGGAGACGGCGGAGGGGTTCGCCGAGGAGTGGGACCTGGACCGGCTGTGGGGCGCGTTCAAGCAGCTCTACCCGGTGAAGGTCACGGTCGCGGAGCTGGAGGAGGCCGCCGGGGATCTCGCCGGGGTCACCGCCGAGTTCATCGCCGAGTCCGTCAAGGACGACATCCACGAGCAGTACGACGAGCGTGAGAAGACGCTCGGCTCCGACATCATGCGTGAGCTCGAACGGCGTGTGGTGCTGTCCGTGCTGGACCGCAAGTGGCGTGAGCACCTCTACGAGATGGACTATCTCCAGGAGGGCATCGGCCTGCGGGCCATGGCACAGAAGGACCCGCTGGTCGAGTACCAGCGCGAGGGCTTCGACATGTTCAACGCCATGATGGAGGGCATCAAGGAGGAGTCGGTCGGCTACCTGTTCAACCTGGAGGTCCAGGTCGAGCAGCAGGTCGAGGAGGTGCCGGTGCAGGATGCGGCGGCGACCTCGCTGACCAAGGAGGACGCCGTTCCGGCGGCGCGTCCCGAGATCCGGGCGAAGGGGCTCGACGCTCCGCAGCGTCCGGACCGGCTGCACTTCTCCGCTCCCACGGTTGACGGGGAGGGCGGGGTCGTCGAAGGCGACTTCGCCAACGGTGACGGTGACAGTGGGGCCGGGGCGGAGTCGGACGGGCTCACTCGGGCGGAACGGCGCAAGGCGCAGAAGAGTGGTGGGGGTGGGCGGCGCCGCAAGAAGTAGCGTGCGCTGACTGCTGGATTACGGCCGGGGCCGGGCACCTGTGGGTGTCCGGGCCCGGCCGTTGTGCGTGTGCGTGTGCGTGTGCGTGTGTTGGGGGTGGGTGCGCCTGCGGCGGGCCTGTTCCCCTCCCCGCCCCTTCCCGTAACCGGGGGGGGGCGCCCCCCCCCCCGC
>NZ_JBHVWF010000250.1:0-7013 GCF_042882365.1 Streptomyces sp. NPDC058221
ACCTGCGCCCCCCGCTTTTTTTTTAAATCCCCAACCCCACCCCCCCCCTGCCCCCGCCCCCCCACACCCCCCCCCAACCCCCCGGGGGGCCCCGCCCCCCCCCGGCCCCCCCCCCCCCCGGCAGTCTCCGCTCAGGCGGTGAGCTGTGCCTCGATGGCCGCGACGAGCTCCGGGGCCTCCGGCTCCGTGCGGGGACGGATACGGGCGACCGGCTCGCCCGCCGGGGAGATCAGGAACTTCTCGAAGTTCCACTGGATGTCACCGGCCTCGCCGTCGGCGTCCGCGAGCTGCGTCAGCTCCACGTACAGCGGGTGCCGGCCCGCGCCGTTCACGTCCGTCTTCTCCAGCAGCGGGAAGGTGACCCCGTACGTTGCGGAGCAGAACGCCTGGATCTCCTCCGAGCTCCCCGGCTCCTGGCCGGCGAACTGGTTGCACGGCACACCGAGCACGGTGAACCCCCGGTCCCCGTACGTCTTCTGGAGTCGCTCCAGGCCGGCGTACTGCGGGGTCAGTCCGCACTTGGAGGCAACGTTCACCAGCAGGACGGCCTGGCCCCGGTAGGCGCCCAGGGTGGTCGGCTCGCCGGTCAGGGTGTGGAGCGGGATGTCGTAGAGCGTCATGAGGGTCTCCTTGTAAGTGGCTTCCACTGCCATTCTTACGCTCACGGGTCCGCCCTCATGCCCACAGGTCCTTCACTGCGAAGCCGATCGTCCGTCTGTCCGGATCCAGCCCGCGGACCGCGGTGATCACCCGACGTGCCGTGCGCCTCCCGGCCGCTTGTAGGGTGCTGATCATGAGCGATGACTGGCGGAAGGACCGGATCGGCAGCGCGCTCCGCGGTGAGAATCCGACGGTGCTCCGGAGGACCGAGGCCGGGTTCGCGGTGATGGGGGACGTTCAGTTCCTGCCGGGATACTCGGTGCTCCTCGTGGATGATCCTTCCGTGCAGCGGCTGTCCGACCTTCGGCGAAGCAAGCGGCTGGCGTTTTTGTCGGACATGGACAGGCTCGGGGAAGCCGTCGAGCGTGCCGGCAAGCGGCTGGACCCCTCCTTCCGGCGGGTCAACCTGGAGATCCTCGGCAACACCGACGCTTTCCTGCATGCGCACGTGTGGCCGCGGTTCGCCTGGGAGCCGGACGAACTCGTGGGCAGACCGGTGTGGTTGTATCCGCGCGAGTGCTGGAGCGACACGAAGTACGCACTCGGCCCGCAGCATGATGCCCTGCGCGAGGCGATCAGTGCGGAACTGGCTCACCTCGCGTCGACAGAACAGCGCTGATCCCCGGCGCTGTGCTCGTGGGACTCGCGGCCTTCCGGGCATGGAGGGTGGCGTCGCCTACAGAGGCGCCGACGGGCTCGCCGCCCGTGCCGGTGCGGGACCGCCCCGGCCGACCGGCTTGTAGTAGAAGGTGGTCGGCTTCAGGACACCGGCCGGGTCTCCGGCGTAGTCCGGTACGGACCCGCACTCCGTCCAGCCGGCCGAGCGGTAGAGCCGCTCGGCGGGGCTGCCGCTCTCGGTGTCCAGGATCAGCAGCGTGACACCGTCCTCGGCCGCCGAGTGCTCGACGGCGTCCAGCAGCGACCGGCCGAGCCCCCGGCCGCGCGCGGACGGACGGACCATCAGCTTGGCGACCTCGGCGCGGTGACGGGCGTTCGGCAGTGGTGCCCGGACCAGACCGATGGTCCCGGCGATCCGCTCACCGTCCCGGGCGATCCAGACCTGATGGTGCCCGGACGTCACAAACGTGGCCCGCTCCCGCCACCAGCAGGCGGCCTCGCCCCGGTCCAGCGGAGCGAGGAAGCCCACGGAGGACCCCTCCTCGACGGTCTCCACCAGGAGCGCGGCCAACTCGTCGGCGTACGTGACCAGTTCGGGTCCGGACACCGGGACGATCTCGGTCATACGACAGGTCCTTTCACGGCGATACGATCAGCAGTGCGCAACGGACCCCTGCCGGGCCCGGACAGTGGAAGCGCGACGGGCCGCGGAGTTGGAACGGCAGGCCGTCGCCGGTGCGGACGATGTGCCCGCGCAATACCGCGCGCGACCACACTCCGTGGCGGTGAGCGGCACGCCCGGCAGGGCTCGCGCCGGGCGGCCGTCGACCGCGGCGGTATCCACCTCTTGGGCTAACGACCGGGCTCGCCCCTCGCCCCTCCGCCTCCGCGCCACTGGCTCTTGAGAGAATCGACCGGTGGAGTCCTTCGAAGCGCTGCCCGATACCGACGCCGATCCGCTGCCCGGCACCGCCGGAGCGGCCGGCCGCCGACAGGTCCGCTGCCGGATGTGCGGACGCCCGCTCACCGGTACGGCATCGCGCCGTACCGGTCTCGGCCCCGCCTGCGACGCCAGACTGCACCCGGCGCCGCCCGACATCCGCACCCGCCGCCACGAGGTCGAGCAGGACACGCTGCCCGGAACCTGAGCCGTCAGGAGGGCTGCTCGCCCAGCCGCCGGAACAGCCCCTCCTGCACCACGGACACCAGCAGATTGCCCCCGCGGTCATAGATCCGGCCGCGCGCCAGACCCCGCCCGCCCGTCGCCACCGGCGACTCCTGGTCGTACAGGAACCACTCGTCGGCCCGGAACGGACGGTGGAACCACATCGCGTGATCCAGGGACGCCATGTCGAAGCCGCGCGGCCCCCACAGCGGCTCCACCGGGATCCGCACCGCGTCCAGCAGCGTCATGTCGCTCGCGTACGTGAGCGCGCAGGTGTGCACGAGCGGGTCGTCGCCGAGCGGGCCGACCGCGCGCATCCAGACCGCGCTGCGCGGATCCGCGTCCGTGATCTCGTCCTTCGTCCAGCGCAGCCGGTCGACGTACCGGATGTCGAAGGGCTGGCGCCGCGCCATCCGCTCCAGGGCCTCGGGAAGCGCCCCGAGATGGTCGCGCACCTCCTCGGCGACGGTCGGCAGCTCCTCCGGGTCCGGCACCTCGCGGGCGGGCGGCAGCTGGTGCTCGATGCCCGCCTCCTCCGGCCGGTGGAAGGACGCCGTCAGATTGAAGATGGTCCGGCCCTGCTGGACGGCCGTCACCCGGCGGGTGGTGAACGACCTGCCGTCCCTGACCCGCTCCACGTCGTAGACGATCGGCACGCCCGGACGGCCCGGCCGCAGGAAGTAGGCGTGCAGCGAATGGACCGGCCGGTCCCCGTCGGTGGTGCGGCCGGCCGCCACCAGAGCCTGCCCGGCCACCTGCCCGCCGAAGACCCGCTGCAGGGACTCCTGCGGGCTGCGGCCGCGGAAGATGTTGACCTCGATCCGCTCCAGGTCGAGCAGGTCGACCAGGCGCTCGGCGGGGTTCGTCATGCTGTTCGTCTCCACTCTCGCGGCGCCGTCGGTACGGACGCGCTCACAACTGGCCCACGGAGGTGACCCGGAGCACTGCCCGGCTCTCCTCGTCGGACGCGGCCAGATCGACCTCGGCACTGATGCCCCAGTCATGGTCGCCGTTCGGGTCGGCGAACGTCTGCCGGACCCGCCACAGACCGTGCTCGGCGTCCTCGTCGATCTTCAGCAGCTTCGGTCCGCGGGCGTCAGGACCGGTGCCCAGCTCCTCGTACTCGTCCCAGTACGCGTCCATCGCCTCGCCCCACGCGTCCTCGTCCCAGCCCGAGCCGCCGTCCATCTCGCCGAGATCGCGGACCCGGTCCAGGGCTGCCAGCTCGACCCGGCGGAACATCGCGTTGCGCACCAGCACCCGGAAGGCGCGGGCGTTGGCCGTGACCGGCTTGACCTCGTCGGCCCGCTCCTGCGCCTGCTCGGCCGTCTCCACCTCCGGGTTGGCGAGCTGCTCCCACTCGTCGAGAAGGCTGGAGTCGACCTGACGGACCATCTCGCCGAGCCAGGCGATGAGATCCTCCAGGTCCTCGGACTTGATGTCGTCCGGGATGGTGTGCTCCAGCGCCTTGTACGCGCCCGCGAGATACCGGAGAACGATTCCCTCGGTCCGGGCCAGCTCGTAGTTCGAGGTGAACTCCGTGAACGTCATGGCGCGTTCGTACATGTCGCGGATGACCGACTTCGGCGACACCGGGTGGTCGCCCACCCACGGGTGGCTCTGCCGGTAGACGTCGTACGCGTGCCACAGCAGCTCGCTCAGCGGCTTCGGGTACGTGACGTCCTGCAGGAGCTCCATCCGCTCCTCGTACTCGATGCCGTCGGCCTTCATCTGCCCGACCGCCTCACCGCGCGCCTTGTTCTGCTGGGCGGCGAGGATCTGACGCGGGTCGTCGAGCGTCGACTCCACCACCGAGACCATGTCCAGCGCGTACGACGGCGATTCGGCGTCCAGCAGGTCGAAGGCGGCGAGTGCGAACGTGGACAGCGGCTGGTTCAGCGCGAAGTTCTGCTGGAGGTCGACGGTGAGCCGCACGATGCGGCCCTCCGCGTCCGGGGTGTCGAGCTGCTCCACCACGCCGCCGTCCAGCAGCGAGCGGTAGATGGCGATCGCCTGGCGGATGTGGCGCAGCTGCGCCCTGCGCGGCTCGTGGTTGTCCTCCAGCAGGTGCCGCATCGCTTCGAAGGCGTTGCCCGGACGTGCGATGACGGACAGCAGCATGGTGTGTGTGACCCGGAAACGGGAGGTGAGCGGCTCCGGGTCGGACTGGATCAGCTTGTCGAACGTCGTCTCCGACCAGGCCACGAAGCCCTCGGGGGCCTTCTTGCGGACGACCTTGCGCTTCTTCTTCGGGTCGTCGCCGGCCTTCTTGACCAGCTTCTCGTTCTCGACGACGTGCTCGGGGGCCTGAGCGACGACGAAGCCCGCCGTGTCGAAGCCCGCCCGCCCGGCCCGGCCCGCGATCTGGTGGAACTCCCGGGCGCGCAGCGTACGCACGCGGGTGCCGTCGTACTTGGTGAGCGCGGTGAACAGCACGGTGCGAATGGGGACGTTGACGCCGACACCGAGCGTGTCCGTACCGCAGATCACCTTCAGCAGGCCCGCTTGCGCGAGCTTCTCCACGAGGCGGCGGTACTTCGGCAGCATGCCCGCGTGGTGCACACCGACGCCGTGCCGCACGTAACGGGAGAGGTTCTGGCCGAACTTGGTGGTGAAGCGGAAGTTGCCGATGAGATCGGCGATCTTCTCCTTCTCCTCCTTGGTGCACATGTTGATGCTCATCAGCGACTGCGCCCGCTCGACGGCCGAGGCCTGGGTGAAGTGCACGATGTAGACCGGCGACTGCCGGGTGTCCAGGAGCTCGGTGAGGGTCTCGGTGATCGGTGTCAGCCGGTACTCGTAGCTCAGCGGCACAGGACGCGTGGCCGAGCGCACCACGGAGGTGGGGCGGCCGGTGCGGCGGGTCAGGTCCTCCTCGAACATCCGGACGTCGCCGAGGGTGGCCGACATCAGGACGAACTGGGCCTGCGGGAGCTCCAGGATCGGGATCTGCCAGGCCCAGCCGCGGTCCTGCTCCGCGTAGAAGTGGAACTCGTCCATCACGACCTGGCCGATGTCCGCGTACTT
The DNA here is from genome assembly GCF_042882365.1 of Streptomyces sp. NPDC058221. Classification (NCBI taxonomy): domain Bacteria; kingdom Bacillati; phylum Actinomycetota; class Actinomycetes; order Kitasatosporales; family Streptomycetaceae; genus Streptomyces; species Streptomyces sp. NPDC058221. The sequence continues at coordinate 5,471 of NZ_JBHVWF010000250.1, forward strand.
CCCGTCACGCAGCGCGATGGAGGCCAGTACCTCGGCCGTGCAGCAGATCACCGGGGCGTCGGCGTTGACCGAGGCGTCACCGGTGAGCATGCCGACGTTCTCCGTGCCGAACAGCTTGCACAGGTCGAAGAACTTCTCCGAGACCAGCGCCTTGATCGGGGCGGTGTAGAAGGTGACCTTGTCCTGGGCCAGCGCTGTGAAGTGCGCACCGGCCGCGACCAGGCTCTTGCCCGAGCCGGTGGGGGTGGAAAGGATCACGTTGGCCCCGGAGACCACCTCGATCAGCGCCTCCTCCTGAGCGGGATAGAGGGTGATGCCCTGCGTCTCGGTCCATGACGAGAAAGCCTCGAAGAGGGCGTCGGGGTCGTCGGTCGGGGGCAGCTGATCGATTAGGGTCACGCCCCCATCTTGCCTGTCTTCCGCCCGGATGAGGGAACCGGACGACAGCACGAAGATCACGGACGATACGCTTCCCACTCAACTCGGCCGCACCGCAACGACGGTGGCCCGAGCCCGGACGCGGCGACACCTGTCCATGCTTTGTCAATACCTGGTCAATATCTACGGGGGCGGAAACAGTCATGATGGGACCGGCACACTCTCTGTCAGGGGCGGCGGCCTGGCTGGGGGTGGGTGCGGCTGCGGCAGCCGCGGGACACACCATGCCGTGGCCCGTCCTGGTCGTCGGCGCGCTGATCAGCGCGGGTGCCGCGCTGGCACCCGACCTGGACCACAAGTCGGCGACCATCTCGCGGGCCTTCGGGCCGGTCTCCCGGGGCCTGTGCGAAATCGTCGACACGCTCTCGCACGCCGTCTACAAGGCCACCAAGATGCGGGGCGACTCGAACCGCAACGGCGGTCACCGGACTCTGACCCATACCTGGGCGTGGGCGGTCCTGATCGGTGCCGGAGCCTCCGCCGCCGCGATCACCGGCGGCCGGTGGGCGGTGCTGGGGATCCTCTTCGTCCACCTGGTGCTCGCGGTCGAGGGGCTGCTGTGGCGGGCCGCCCGGATGTCCAGCGACGTCCTGGTGTGGCTGCTCGGCGCGACCAGCGCGTGGATCCTCGCGGGCGTCCTGGACAAGCCGGGCAACGGCGCGGGCTGGCTCTTCGAGGCCCCTGGTCAGGAATACCTCTGGCTCGGGCTGCCGATCGTGCTGGGGGCCCTCGTGCACGACATCGGCGACGCGCTGACCGTCTCCGGCTGCCCGATCCTGTGGCCGATCCCGGTGGGCCGCAAGCGCTGGTACCCGATCGGTCCGCCGAAGGTCATGCGCTTCCGGGCCGGCAGCTGGGTGGAACTGAAGATCCTGATGCCGGTGTTCATGGTGCTCGGGGGAGTGGGCGGCGCGGCCGCGATGAATCTGATCTGACGCTGCCCGGGCACCCGTGCCCGGCCGGTCGGGCACGGGTACGGGACGGACCGGCCGGCCGGGCGGGATGAGCGAGCCGGTCTGCTTGAGGCGGCGGACCCGGAGATGCTGACGCCGTAGGCGCCGACGCCGGGATCACCGGGGCGGCCGGGCAGAGCAGGGCCCAGTCC
>NZ_JBHVWF010000251.1:0-6924 GCF_042882365.1 Streptomyces sp. NPDC058221
CCCTCGTTATTTGGCGGGGGTTGCTTTTAGTTTTTAATCCGCGCCGGGCCGGGCCGCCCCCCCCCCCCCGGGGGCGGCGCGGCGGGGGGGCGCCCCCCCACGGCCGTGTCACATCTGCTGTGCGGGTCAGGCACCCATCATGTGCACGCCACTGTCGACGTGGATGATCTCGCCCGTGGTCCTCGGGAAGAAGTCCGAGAGCAGCGCGACGATGCCACGGCCGGCCGGCTCCGGGTCCTTCATGTCCCATGCCAGCGGCGCGCGGGTGTTCCACACGTCGGCGAGCTCGCCGAAGCCCGGGATGGACTTGGCGGCCATGGAGCCGATCGGTCCGGCCGAGATCAAGTTGCAGCGGATGCCGTCCTTGCCCAGGTCGCGGGCGAGGTAGCGGGAGGTGGCCTCCAGCGCGGCCTTGGCCGGGCCCATCCAGTCGTACTGCGGCCAGGCGTACTGGGCGTCGAAGGTGAGTCCGACGATCGATCCGCCCTCGCTCATCAGCGGCTTGCACGCCATGGCGAGCGACTTCAGCGAGAACGCCGAGACGTGCATCGCCGTGGCGACCGACTCGAACGGGGTGTTGAGGAAGTTGCCGCCCATCGCGTCCTGCGGCGCGAAGCCGATGGAGTGGACGACACCGTCGAGCGAACCGAGCTCGTCCCGCACCAGTCCGGCGAGCCGGTCCAGGTGCTCGGCGTTGGTCACGTCCAGCTCCAGGACCTTGACCGGCTTGGGCAGCTTCTTGGCGATGCGCTCCGTCAGCGTCGGCCGCGGGAAGGCGGTCAGGATGATTTCGGCGCCCTGTTCCTGGGCCACCTTGGCGGCGTGGAACGCGATGGACGACTCCATCAGCACCCCGGTGATGAGGATGCGCTTGCCGTCGAGAATTCCGCTCATGGCGATCAGTGACCCATGCCCAATCCGCCGTCAACGGGAATGACGGCTCCAGTGATGTACGACGCGTCTTCGGAGGCGAGGAAGCGCACCGCGGCGGCGATCTCCTCGGGCCGCGCGTAACGCCCGAGCGGCACCGCGGAGACGATGCCCTTGCGCTGCTCCTCGGTGAGGACCTGCGTCATCTCGGTGTCGACGAAGCCGGGCGCGACGACGTTGAAAGTGATGTTCCGCGAGCCGAGCTCACGGGCCAGCGAGCGGGCGAAGCCGACCAGACCGGCTTTCGACGCGGCGTAGTTGGCCTGCCCCGCCGAGCCGAGGAGGCCGACGACGGAGGAGATGAGGACGACGCGGCCCTTCTTGGCGCGCAGCATGCCGCGGTTGGCGCGCTTGACGACCCGGAAGGTGCCGGTGAGGTTGGTGTCGAGTACGGACGTGAAGTCCTCCTCGGACATCCGCATCAGCAACTGGTCCTTGGTGATACCGGCGTTGGCGACCAGCACCTCCACGTTGCCGTGCTTCTCCTCGATCTCCTTGTAGGCCTGCTCCACCTGCTCGGTGTCGGTGATGTCGCAACGGACCGCGAGAACACCGGCCTCGGTGAGCGCCTGCGGCGGCTCTCCGGAACGGTAGGTGATCGCGACCTTGTCGCCGTTGTCGGCGAAAGCGCGGGCGATGGCGAGGCCGATGCCCCGGTTTCCTCCGGTGACGAGAACCGAGCGGCTCAACGGATCACCCTTTCCATAGCGGTCTGGTACCTCGAAAACCTATCGGTACCGCCCGCTCCGCGGAGAATCGGCCCCTGACAGCGCCACCCCCCGGGCACTGTCGGGTTCCTACAGTCGCGCCCCGGGGCCGAACGGTCCCGGGCGGCCCGCGACGCCCTCCGGGCGGCCGTCCGCCCCGCCCGCAATTCGGCCGCGACGCCGTTGCGGCCGTGCTTCACTGCCTCGTAAACGATCCGAGGGTATGTGACGAAGAGGAGAGGCCGCCCGTGCCCCATGAGGTAGATCAGTCGTTCCTGGCCCTTCCGCTACGGCCCCTCGCCGACGCGGCGCTCGCCCGCGCGCGGGCGCTCGGGGCCGTGCACGCCGACTTCCGCTTCGAGCGGGTGCGCAGCGCCACCTGGCGGCTGCGGGACGCCCGGCCGGCCGGTACCTCGGACACCACCGACCTCGGGTACGCGGTGCGGGTGGTGCACGGCGGGGCGTGGGGGTTCGCCTCCGGGGTGGACCTGACGATGGACGCCGCGGCGAAGGTGGCCTCGCAGGCCGTCGCCATGGCGAAGCTGTCGGCGAAGGTGATCGCGGCGGCGGGCTCGGACGAGAGCGTGGAGCTGGCTGACGAGCCGGTGCACGGGGAGCGGAGCTGGGTGTCGGCGTACGACGTCGACCCCTTCGACGTACCGGCCGAGGAGAAGGCGGGCCTGCTCGCCGAGTGGAGCGGCCGCCTCCTCCGGGCGCAGGGCGTCGCCCATGTGGACGCCTCACTCATGACCGTCCACGAGAACAAGTTCTACGCGGACACGGCGGGCACGGTCACCACCCAGCAGCGGGTGCGGCTGCATCCGCAGTTCACCGCGGTCGCGGTGGACGCGACGACCGGCGAGTTCGACTCGATGCGGACGATCGCCCCGCCGGTGGGGCGCGGCTGGGAGTACCTGACCGGGACCGGCTGGGACTGGGACACGGAGCTGGAGACCATCCCGGGGCTGCTGGCCGAGAAGATGCGGGCGCCGAGCGTCGAGGCGGGGGCGTACGACCTGGTCGTCGACCCGTCGAACCTGTGGCTGACCATCCACGAGTCGATCGGCCACGCCACGGAGCTGGACCGGGCACTGGGCTACGAGGCGGCGTACGCCGGGACCTCGTTCGCCACCTTCGACAAGCTGGGGAAGCTGGCCTACGGCTCCCCCGTGATGAACGTGACGGGCGACCGCACGGCCGAGCACGGCCTCGCGACGATCGGATACGACGACGAGGGCGTCGAGGCCCAGTCGTGGGACCTGGTGAAGGACGGCACCCTGGTCGGTTACCAGCTGGACCGCCGGATCGCGAAGCTGACGGATCTGGGCCGGTCCAACGGCTGCGCGTACGCGGACTCGCCGGGCCATGTCCCCGTGCAGCGCATGGCCAACGTGTCGCTGCAGCCGGATCCGGGCGGGCTCTCCACGGAGGATCTGATCGGCGGGGTGGAGCGCGGGATCTATGTGGTCGGCGACCGGTCCTGGTCGATCGACATGCAGCGGTACAACTTCCAGTTCACCGGGCAGCGGTTCTTCCGGATCGAGAACGGCAAGCTGGCCGGGCAGCTGCGCGATGTCGCCTACCAGGCGACGACGACGGACTTCTGGGGCTCGATGGAGAAGGTGGGCGGCCCGCAGACGTACGTGCTGGGCGGCGCCTTCAACTGCGGCAAGGCCCAGCCGGGCCAGGTCGCGGCCGTTTCGCACGGCTGCCCCTCCGCCCTCTTCCGAGGCGTGAACATCCTCAACACGACGCAGGAGGCCGGACGATGAGCGGCAACCACGGAACCGGCCGGGGGTCCGGGGGTCGTCCCCCGGGCAGGCACAGTCTCAACACGACGCAGGAGGCCGGACGATGAGCCGCGTCAGCAAGCCGCACGAGATCGTCGAGCGCGCGCTCGAACTGTCCACCGCCGACGGCTGTGTGGTCATCGCCGACGAGGAGTCGTCGGCCAATCTGCGCTGGGCGGGCAACGCGCTCACCACGAACGGGGTGACCCGGGGCCGCACCCTGACCGTCATCGCCACGGTCGACGGGGCCGAGGGCTCCGCCTCCGGTGTGGTGTCCAGGTCCGCCGTCACCGCGGCGGACCTGGAGCCGCTGGTGCGGGCCGCCGAGGCCGCCGCGCGCGGGGCCGGTCCGGCCGAGGACGCCCAGCCACTGGTCACCGGGGTGCCCGCCTCCCCCGATTTCACGGACGCGCCGGTGGAGACGGACTCCGATGTGTTCGCGGCGTTCGCACCCGCGCTGGGCGACGCCTTCGCGCGGGCCCGGTCCGGCGGCCGTGAGCTGTACGGCTTCGCCAACCACGAGATGACGTCGACCTACCTCGGTACGTCGACGGGGCTGCGGCTGCGCCACGACCAGCCGAACGGGACGCTGGAGCTGAACGCCAAGTCGCCCGACCGGTCGCGCTCGGCCTGGGCGGGCCGTGCGACCCGCGACTTCAAGGATGTCGACCCCGCCGAGCTGGACGCGGAGCTGGCCCGGCGCCTGGGCTGGGCGGAGCGCCGGATCGAGCTGCCGGCCGGGCGGTACGAGACGCTGCTCCCGCCGACCGCCGTCGCCGACCTGCTGATCTATCAGCTGTGGTCCTCGACCGCCCGGGACGCCGCGGAGGGACGGACGGTGTTCTCCAAGCCCGGCGGCAGCACCCGGCTCGGCGAGACGCTGTCCGGGCTGCCGCTGACGCTGAGCAGCGACCCGCACGCGCCGGGTCTCGAGTCGGCGCCGTTCGTCGTCGCCCATTCCTCCGGGGACGGCGGTTCGGTCTTCGACAACGGGCTGCCGCTGACCCGGACGGACTGGATCAGGGACGGCCGGCTGGAGCAGCTGACGACGACCCGGCACACGGCGGGCCTCACCGGGCTGCCGCTCGCCCCGGCGATCGACAACCTGGTCCTGGAGGGCGGTGGTGAGCGGTCGCTGGAGGAGATGGTGGCCACGACGACCGGCCGCGGGCTGCTGCTGACGTGTATGTGGTACATCCGGGAGGTCGATCCGGCGACGCTGCTGCTGACCGGGCTGACCCGTGACGGGGTGTATCTCGTGGAGGACGGCGAGGTCGTCGGCGAGGTGAACAACTTCCGCTTCAACGAGTCCCCGGTGGACCTGCTGTCACGGGCCACCGAGGTGGGGCGTACGGAGAAGACGCTTCCGCGCGAGTGGGGCGACTGGTTCACCCGGGCCGCGATGCCCGCGCTGCGCATCCCGGACTTCAACATGAGCTCGGTCAGCCAGGGGGTGTGACCCGCCTAGACTGAGCGGGACAACTACTACCCCTTTACATCACAAGGAGCACGGGAACCGTGACGGACATCGTCGACGAGCTGAAGTGGCGCGGGCTGTTCGCCCAGTCCACTGACGAGGACGCACTGCGCAAGGCTCTCGCGGACGGTCCCGTCACGTTCTATTGCGGCTACGACCCCACCGCGGCGAGTCTGCACGTCGGCCATCTGGTGCAGGTGCTCACCATGCGCCGGCTCCAGCAGGCCGGTCTGCGGCCGCTCGCCCTGGTGGGCGGGGCCACCGGTCAGATCGGCGACCCGCGGCCGACCGCCGAGCGCACGCTGAACGATCCGGAGACGGTCGCCTCCTGGGTGTCGCGGCTGCGGTCCCAGATCGAGCCGTTCCTGTCCTTCGAGGGCGAGAACGCCGCGGTCATGGTGAACAACCTGGACTGGACCGCGGGCATGTCCGCGATCGAGTTCCTGCGGGACATCGGCAAGCACTTCCGGGTCAACAAGATGCTCACCAAGGACTCCATCGCCCGGCGGCTGGAGTCCGACGAGGGCATCAGCTACACCGAGTTCAGCTACCAGCTGCTCCAGAGCATGGACTTCCTGGAGCTGTACCGGCGGCACGGCTGCACCCTCCAGCAGGGCGGCAGTGACCAGTGGGGCAACCTGACCGCGGGTCTGGACCTGATCCACCGGCTGGAGCCGGGCGCCGAGGTGCACGCGCTGGCGACCCCGCTGATGACGAAGGCGGACGGGACCAAGTTCGGCAAGTCCGAGAGCGGTGCCGTCTGGCTCGACCCGGAGATGACGACGCCGTACGCGTTCTACCAGTTCTGGCTGAACGTGGACGACCGGGACATCTCGCGCTACATGCGCATCCTGAGCTTCCTGAGCCCTGCCGAGCTGGAGGAGCTGGAGAAGGTCACCGAGGAGCGGCCGCAGGCGCGGGCGGCGCAGCGCGCGCTGGCGGAGGAGCTGACGACGCTGGTGCACGGGGCGGACCAGTGTGCCGCGGTCATCGCCGCGTCGAAGGCGCTGTTCGGGCAGGGTGAGCTGACCGGTCTTGACGAGGCGACGCTGGGTGCGGCGCTCTCCGAGGTCCCGCACGCCCGGGTCACCGAGCTGGGTCCGCTGGTGGATCTCCTGGTGGAGGTCGGTCTGGCGCCGAGCAAGTCGGGCGCGAGGCGCACGGTCAAGGAGGGCGGCGCGTACGTGAACAACGTCAAGGTCACCGACGGCGAGGTGGCACCGGCCCGCGAGGAGCTGCTGCACGGGCGCTGGCTGGTACTGCGCCGGGGCAAGAAGAACCTGGCGGCCATCGAGGTCACGGCCGGCTGAGCCGTCGCGAGAAGCACTGCGGCCGGGCACGCGTCGTGCGTGCCCGGCCGCAGCCGTTCCTGCCCGGAAGTCCGGAGCTCAGGTCTTCTGCCGTTTGGTGCCGCGGATCGACGCCCACAGCATGTCGCCGACACCGACCACCACCACCGCACCGATCAGCTGGAGCACATGACGTGTCCAGTCGATGCCCTTGGTGTCGTTGACACCGATCCAGGTGGCGACAGCATTGCCGAGGATGCTGCCGATCATGCCGAAAATGACCGTCAGCCACAGTGGGATCTCCTGCTTCCCCGGCAGGATCGCCTTCGCGATCAGACCGAGCACCAGGCCCACGATGATTGCCCACAACCAGCTCATGCCGCCTCCTCGTGCGACGCGGTGTCGCGATGTCCGATCAGTCTCGGCGCTTGGCGTGCCGACCGCATGTCGGACGGGTCCGTACGTGGGGCGGGCACGGTTTCGCGGCGCGCCCCGGTCTCGATCGGGCCGGATGCCGGGCGTACCGTGGAAGCGGTCCGGTCCGGGGAGCGTCCGGCGCAGGAACGGGTTCTCCCCCGGTCCGTCACGAGCTCGGGGAAGGGTGTGGAGCCGGGATGCGGAAGCAGAGCGGTGCGGAGGTCTTCCGGATCACGGGTGCCCGGCAGGGGCTCGCGGACGATGTGCGCGGCAGGCAGCGGCGCTATGTGATCTCGATGTCGGTGCGCACGCTC
>NZ_JBHVWF010000252.1:0-6753 GCF_042882365.1 Streptomyces sp. NPDC058221
GTGGTGGACGGGCTCCGGCGTGTGCGGCAGGTCAGCCGCTGCGGTCAGACCACCGCAGCCGCAGCCACCGCCTTCGCGGCATCGGGCACGCTGCCGTCGTCCGCGACGAGATGGCAGGCCACCTCCCTGACTGGGCCCTCGGTGGACAGCGTGCGCAGGACAGGTGCCTCGGTACGGCAGCGGTCGGTGGCCAGCGGGCACCTGGTGTGGAAGTGACAGCCGGGCGGCGGGTCCAGTGGGCTGGGCAGGTCGCCGCCGAGCACGATCCGGCGACGGCCGCGCTGCTCGGCGGGGTCGGGCACCGGCGCCGCGGACAGCAGCGCCTGCGTGTACGGGTGCTTCGGCGCGGCGAACAGCTCCGCAGCCGGGGCCTGTTCGACGATCCGGCCCAGGTACATCACCGCGATGCGGTCCGCCAGATACTCCACGGCCGCGAGGTCGTGCGTGATGAAGAGGCAGCCGAAGCCCCGGTCCCGCTGCAGGTCTGCGAGGAGGTTGAGGACTGAGGCCTGGACGGACACATCGAGGGCCGAGGTGGGCTCGTCGGCCACCAGGAGCGCCGGATCGACCGCGAGCGCCCGTGCGATGGAGACGCGCTGACGCTGACCGCCCGAGAGCTCATGGGGATTGCGGTCGGCGAGTTCGGGCCGCAGGCCCACCTGGGCGAGGAGCTGGTCCACCCGCTGTGCCGCCTCGGCACGTGTCGCCATGCCGTGCAGCCGCAGCGGCTCCGCAATGATCTGGCGGATCGTCATTCTCGGGTTGAGCGAGGACGAGGGGTCCTGGAACACCAGGTGGAAGTCCTTGCGCAACGGCCTGAGCGCACGGGGCGAAAGCCCGGTGACGTCCGTGCCGTTGATCTCCACGCTGCCGTCGGTCGGCCGGTCGAGACGGACCACGCAGCGTCCGACGGTGGACTTGCCGCTGCCCGACTCCCCGACGAGGCCGACGACTTCGCCGGGCAGGATCGTCAACGACACCCCGTCCACCGCCTTCACGGTGCCGCCGGCCCCGTCGAAGTGCCGCTTCAGGCCGCGCACGGCCAGCACGGGAGTGACGGTCGGTGGGTCGATTCCGGCGCTCATCGGACGGTTCCCTTGCTCGCGTCGGGTGGGGACTGGTCGGACCCGGCGGCGTCGGCCGGGTGGTAGCAGGCGATCAGATGGGTGCCCGCGGCCTTCTCCAGTGGCGGGCGGCTCGTCAGGCATGTGTCCTCGGCCGAGGCGCAACGCGGCGCGAAACTGCACCCCTCGGCCTGTTCGCGCAGATCGGGCACGAGGCCGGGGATCTCGTTCAGCCGCGCCCGCCCGCCCACGCCCCGGCTGCCGGGACGCAGCACGGCACCGAGCAGACCACGGGTGTACGGATGCCGGGGTGAGCCGAACAGCTCGTCCACCGAGGCCCGTTCGACGGGGCGGCCCGCGTACATCACGAGGACCCGGTCCGCGGTGTCAGCGACCACACCGAGGTCGTGGGTGATCAGGACGATGGCGGTGCCGAGCCGGTCCCGCAGCGAGCGGAGCACATCGAGGATGCCGGCCTGCACCGTCACGTCGAGAGCGGTCGTCGGTTCGTCGGCGATCAGCACCGCGGGGTCGCACGCCACCGCGATGGCGATCATCACCCGCTGCCGCATGCCTCCGGACAGCTGGTGCGGGTATTCGTCGACCCGCTTGCGCGGCGCCGGGATGCCGACGATGCCGAGCAGCTCGACGGCCCGCTCCTTGGCCGCGCGGCGGCTCAGGCCCTGGTGGCGGATGAGGACCTCGGTGATCTGCCGGCCGATGGTGAGCACGGGATTGAGCGAGGTCATCGGCTCCTGGAAGATCATCGAGAGGCGCCTGCCGCGGAGCGAGCGCAGCTGCTTCTCCGGGGCGCCGACAAGCTCCTGGCCGTCCAGGCTGATGGACCCGCCGATCCTGGCGGTCGGCGGCAGCAGCCCCATCACGGCCATGGAGGTGACGGACTTCCCGCAGCCGGACTCGCCGACCACGGCCAGTACCTCGCCGGGCGCCAGATCGTAGGAGACGCCGTCGACGGCGTGCACGGTGCGTTCCGCACCGTGGAAGGAGACGGTCAGGTCGCGGACCCGGAGCGCCGGCTCGGGGCCGGCGTCTGCGGCGAACCGCTCCACGGTGGACGTTTCGACTTCGGTCACCGGGAACCTCCGCGGGGGTCGAGGATGTCGCGTACGCCGTCACCGAGCAGGTTGAACGCCAGAGTGGCGACCACGATGACCAGTCCGGGGAAGACCGCCATCCAGGGCGCGTCCGCGATGAAGGGCTGGGCGCTGGAGAGCATCACGCCGAGCGAGGGGGCGGGCGGCTGCACTCCGAGGCCGAGGAAGCTGAGCACCGCCTCGCCGATGATGGCGGACGGGATGCCGACGGTGGCCTGCACGATCAGCGTCGAGGTGGCGTTCGGCAGGATGTGCCGGAACAGGATCACCCCGTCACCGCCCCCGTTGGCCACGGCGGCGCCCACGTAGTCCAGGTGCTTGAGCCGCAGCGTCTCGGCCCGGGTGACGCGGACGATTCCGGGGATCTGCGAGATACCGATCGCGATGGTCGCGTTCTCCAGCGAGGGGCCCATGACGGCGGCGAGACCCACGGCCAGGACCAGGAAGGGAAAGGCCAGCATGGTGTCCGTCAGCCGGGAGACCACGGAGTCGGCGAACCGGCCGTAGTAGCCGGCCACCAGCCCGAGCGGCACGGCGACGACGAAGGCCAGCAGCACGGCCAGCACACCGACCTGCATCGACGCGGTGACGCCCACCAGTACCCGGGAGAGCTGGTCGCGGCCCAGATCGTCCGTTCCGAGCCAGTGCGACCAACTCGGTTCCATGAGAGCCGCGTTGAAGTCCGGGCGTGCCGGGTCGTAGGGGGCGAGCAGCGGCGCGAGCAGGGCGACGAGAACGAACACCGCCGACAGCACCGCACCCACCAGGGCCAGCCGGTTGCGCCGCAGCCGCCTCAGCGAGGTGGCCAGCCGTAGCCGTGCGGCACGGGCGCCGGGCCGTACCGCGGGGGGCGCGGCGGCGGGCGGCGCCGTGGACGGGGCGAGGGTCATCGGGAACCTCCGAGCCGGATGCGCGGGTCGACCACCGAGTACAGGAAGTCGACCAGCAGGTTGATCAGGATGTAGGCGGCCGAGGTGAACAGGACGACGCCCTGGACCATCGCGTAGTCGCGGGTGAAGACCGCGTCGATGGTGAGCTTGCCGAAGCCCGGTAGGACGAAGACCTGTTCGGTGACGACGGCGCCGGAGATCAGGTGGCCGAGCTGTAGCCCCAGCACGGTGATCACGGTGACGAGCGAGTTGCGCAGCCCGTGCCGGCCGATCACGGCGGCCGGGGACAGCCCCTTGGCCCGTGCGGTGCGCACATAGTCCGAGGACATCGCGTCGATCATCGCCGCTCTCGTCTGGCGCATCACCACCGCGGCGAGGCCGGATCCGAGCACGACGGCGGGCAGCACCAGACGCCTCAGGTTCTCCAGCGGATCGGTGCTGAACGGTACGAATCCGGAGGCGGCGAACACCGGCATGGCGATGGCGAAGACCAGCACCAGCACGATGCCGAGCCAGAACGCGGGCACCGACATGCCCAGCAGCGCGATGCCGTTGGCCAGCCACTCCTCCGGCTTTCCGCGCCGGACGGCCGCCATGACACCGGCTCCGATGCCGACGACCACGGCCATCAGCAGGGAAAGGGCCGCCAGTTCGAGGGTGATGGGCAGCGCCTGGGTGATGGAGTCGAGTACCGGGAGCCCGGTACGGGCCGAGGTGCCGAAGTCGCCGGTGGCCGCGTTGCTGACGTAACGCCAGTACTGGACGGCGATGTTGTCGTCGAGCCCGTACTCGGATCGGATCGCGGCCAGCACCTCGGGGGAGGTCTGTTCACCGGCCAGCGCCTGGGCGGTGTCGCCGGGCATCGCGCGGACCCCGAGGAACACGGTGATGCTGACCAGCACCATGGTCACCAGGGACATGCCGATCCGGCGGCTCACGTACGACGTGAGCAGTTGGCGGAGGGTCTTCACCGGCTCCCCTTCGTGTAACCGGCTTCCTTGACCCTGATCAGGCCGTCACCGGAGAGCTTGATGCCGCTCACGTCCTGCGAGGCGGAGACGTAGCTGATGTTGCGGTAGAGGTAGATGACCCCGTGCTGCTTGTTGATCGCGGCGGTGAGCTTGCGGTAGATCTCGCGGCGCTCGGCGACGTCCGGGGTGCTGCGGCCCTGGACGATCAGCCGGTCGATCTCCGGGTCCGAGAGCTTGCCCTGATTGTTGCTGCCCGTCGTGCCCACGAGACTGTCGATGTTGCCCGCCGGGTCGGGCTGGCCGCCCCAGCCGCCGGTCCGTGCCTCGAAGTCACCGGCGAGGGTCCGGGTCAGCCCGGTGGCGAACTCGGTGGGCCGCAGCTGGACCTTGAATCCGGCGTCCGCCGCCATGGCCTGCACGACCTGCCCGAGACGGCTGTCCTCCGGAGTGGTGTTGATCATCAGCTCCAGCGGCACCGGGGTCTTCACACCGGCCGCCTTGAGCAGCCGCCTGGCCTTGTCCACGTCCCGTTTCGGGCAGGTGACCGGCGAGCTGAGCGGCGTTCCCGGCGGAACCGGACTGCAGGCCGGCTCGTACATGCCCTGGAAGACCAGCTTGTTGATCAGCTCGCGGTCCAGCGACAGATCGAAGGCCTCCCGGACGCGTACATCGCGCCCGAAGGGGTTGTCGACGGGGCTGGGCTTCTTGTCGATGCCGTGCGAGTTCCCGACGTTCAGGGTGAGGGCCATGTAGCCGAGCGACGGGGTGTTGAGGAGCTGGAGGTCCTTCTCGCCCATGGAGTTGCGTACCTCGACCGGGCCCATCTGGTCGCCGATCTGGACGTCGCCGGACCGTATGTTGGCCATCCGGATGTTGCCGTCGGTGATCGTCTTGTAGATGACGTGGTCGAGGTGGACCTTGTCCGCGTCGTAGTACAGCGGGTCCTTCGCCAGCTCGATCCGGTCACCGACGACCCGCTTCACGTACCGGAACGGGCCGACGCACGAGGGATGGGTCGCGAACTTCGTCCCGTACGTCTTCAGGGCCTTCGGCGACATGATCAGCCCGGCCGTGTTGGCGAGCCGGCCCAGCAGCGGTACGTCGGGGTGGCTCAGCGAGAGCCGCACGGTGTACGGACCGATGGCGGTCACCTTCTTCACCGAGTCGATCTCGGAGGCGCGTCCGGAGCCGCGCAGATGCAGATGCCGGTCGAGTGACGTCTTCACGGCCCGGGCGTCCAGGCGTGCGCCGTCACTGAAGGTGGCGTCCTTGCGAACGGTGAAGGTGAAGGTTCTGCCGCCGTCGGTGATCTTCGGCATCGAGTCGGCGAGCTGCGGGACGAACTTGTTTTCCTGGTCCACGTCGTAGAGCTGTTCGCACATGGACGTGAACACGGTGCGGGCGACAAGGGTCGTCGTGAGGCTCGGGTCCAGCATGTCGGGGTCGGACTTGAGCCCGATGGTGACTGTGCCGCCGTCGCGTACGGGACGCAGGTCGGTGAGCCGCGCCTGGGCGGTGGTCTCCTTGCCTGGCGGGGAGAGCGAACTGCATGCGGTGGTGATCGCCAGCAATGCGGCCACCGACAGAGCGGCCGGAATTCGACGCATGGGATCAAGCCTCCTTGAGGACGGCAGGGCGGCAGGACGAGTACGGACTCGGGTACGCGTTGAGGCGCAACGGTATACCAGAAGGTTCGACGCCCAGGCGGGTCCGTAGGGCCTTGTTTGCCGGTTTTGCAGCATAATTGGCGGCACAAAAGAGGGCGGATGCCGCAGTTCGATAGGAGTGAAATCGCGACTTGAGATCGACTTGGTATACCGAATGGGGCCCGTCCGGCGGATGCTGCCGGACGGGCCCCTGAGGTGGGGAGGATTCAGCGCTTGAGCGTGAAGGTGAAGTCGCCGGAGACCTTGCCGGTCAGCCGCACTCCCGAAACGAGATTCCCCGCCGTGATCAGCCGCTCGACCTCGGCCCGCGAAAGCCGGCAGCCCTCGGCGACGAGCCGCACCGGCCGGACGGGGATCCGAGCGGCGAACCGGACCGAGATGTCGATCACCTCGCGGTTCAGATGATCCGATCCGCCGGTGTCGAGTCGCCAGGCGTTGTCCCAGTCGAGGGCGATGCGATTGCGGCGCCGTACGACTGGATCCTGAAGGAGTTCCCCTGCCAGGGCAGGGTCGTTGGCATGTAGCCGGTCCAGCAGCTCGGGCCGCACGGAGCGCACGTTCACGCGCTCCAGGACCGTGAGCTTCGAGGTTTCCCCGCACCCGGTGCAGAGCACGAGGAGCCAGGCGTCGAGGAGCTTGTGATGTGCGTTGACGCGGAATTTGCCATTTGCCCGGAAATGCTCGGACGCGCATGCGTGGCAACGTCGGAGAACAAGTGGCAGGCAGGTGGGCATGACGGCCCAGTTGTTGAGCACAGCAGTACACCGGTTTCAGTGAGAAGACCGCAGCAAGAAAGAGCACGTCGCACGGGTGCGACGCGCGACGATTCAGCGCTCGGGATGTCTCACAGGGTGTACAACGGTGCGTCCTTGACTGGGCGACGTGGTCCGGCAGCACGGTAATGGGGCGCGCCGTGCCGTTCCACTGGTTTTGGGGGGGGGGGGGGGCGCGCCGCCCCCCCCCCGCCGCCGGAGTGGGTGGTTGGTTGATAGGTGAGGGGCAGCCGGGGGGGGGGGGGTGGGGGGGAGACAGGGGAAGGAGAGCGG
>NZ_JBHVWF010000253.1:0-6528 GCF_042882365.1 Streptomyces sp. NPDC058221
CCCTTGCCGCGACGGCCCGTTCCGGCCGGGTGCGTCAGGCCGTGGCCACCGCGAAGACGTGGATCACTCCGCCCTCCGTGGTGGACGGCAGCGTCACGCTCGCCAGCTGCTTGCCTGCCTGGAGCGCGATCGGGGCGGTGGCGAAGATCTCGGTGCCCACCGGATCCGTACCGCCGCCCTGGACGTCGCGGTATTCGGTGTGGACGGCGACCGTGTTACCGAAGGACGGCTTCTCCGAGCCGCCGCCCAGCGTCCAGTCGCTGAAGCCGATCTCCGCCTCCTGCGTGGTGCCGTCGGTGTACGTCAGAGTCGCCCGGCCGGAGGCGGAGCCCTCGGCCGCGCTGCCGAGCAGGCTGAGCTTCGTGTCCCCGGACGCGGGGGCGACCTTCAGGACCTGCGGGTCGGTTCCGGCCACCTCGATGTTGTCCGGGTCGCCGGCGGCCACCTTCGGCCAGCCGAAGTCGAAGCCGCCGGACGAGACCGTCCCGCCCGGAGCCGCGCCCGCGGCGGCGAGCGCCTTGGCCGAGTAACTCCAGCCCTCACCGTCGAAGTTGGCCTGCGGATTGTCGTCGTCCGTGGAGATGGCCGTGCTGTTGCGGTTCCACAGCATGCTGTTCTTCTCGGCGACGGTCACCGCGGCCGATGTTTTCGGGAGTTCCTCGCCCGTGGACGACTTGAGGGTCACGGGGACCGTGTAGTGGCCCTCGGGGGTGTCCGCCGCGGCCGACACGGTGAGTTCGGCACTCACCGAACCGCGCGCCGGGATGGTGAAGTCGCCCTCCGACGGGGTGACGGTGACACCGGCCGGGGCCTTCGCCGTCCAGTGCACGGTGGTGGCCTCCGTCTCGATGCTCTGCACCTTGACGGTCGTCCCCGCGCTGCCGGAACCCGGTTCGACCTTCAGCTGCTCGGGGGTGGCCCCGGTGAAGTACTTCAGACCGCCGCCGGGGAAGGAGGGCGGAGCGTCCGCCTTCGCGGTGCCCCAGGTCTTGTCCGCCGTCGAGCCGAGGGTGTAGTCGAGCCTTCCGCCGTGGGTGACGAGCGAGGCGGGCACCCACGGCTTCGTGGACGTGCGGCCGTTGACCTTCAGACCGTGGATGTAGGAGTTGTCCGCCGACGCGGCGGGCGCGTCGACCGTGATCGTCTTCCCGTGCCCGGTGTGCACCACCGCGTGCGGGAACAGCGGTGCGGACAGCGTCAGATCGGCCCGGCTCGGGTTCTGCGGATACATGCCGAGCGCCGAGAAGACGTACCAGGACGACATGGTTCCCGCGTCGTCGTTGCCGGGAATGCCGCCCGGGGTGTCGGTCCACAGCTGGTCCATCTCGGCGCGGACCGTCTCCTGCGTCTTGTACGGGGCCCCCAGGTAGTCGTACAGATAAGGGGCGTTGATGTCGGGCTCGTTGGTCGCGTCGTAGCGCGTGTCGTCCTTCGCGGAGAAGTCGAACTTCCCGTCCGGGGTACGGAAGAAGGCGTCCAGCCGCTTCACCGCGGCGTCGTCGCCGCCCATCGCGCCGGCGAGGCCCGCCACGTCCGAGTACACCATCCAGGTGTACCGCGCGCTGGATCCCTCGACGAAGCCGCTGCCGGTACCCGGTGTGAAGGTACCCGCCCAGGTGCCGTCGGACTTGCGGTCGCGGATGTAGCCGCCCTGCGGGGTGGCGTTGGCGTCGAAGACGTTCGTCCAGTTGCCCGAGCGGTCCAGGAACTTCTTCGCGTCAGCGGTCCGCCCGGTCTGCCGGGACAGTTCCGACAGACCGTAGTCGGCGGCCGCGTCCTCCAGCGTCTCGGCCGCGCCTCCCCAGCAGTGGCAGTTGTCCGCCGGTACGTAGCCGAGCTCCAGGTACTTGTCGAGCGCGGGCCGCTGGCCCACGCACTCGACGTTGCAGCCGGAGCTGTCGGAGTCGTTCGCCGTGGGGACGGTGGCCGCCTTGACGAGCGACTTCAGAGCGCCCTTCACGTCGAAGTCATGGCCACCGAAGGCGTAGATCCCGGCGAGAGCCGCGTCCGAGGGATCGCCCGACATCACGCTCGTCTTGCCGTTCTCCAGCAGCCAGCGGTCCCACTCGCCGCCGCGCTGCCCCGCGTAGTTGTACAGGGACTGTGCGTAGTCGCTGCCGGCCTTCGGGTTGAGCAGCGTCATCAGCTGCACCTGCGCGCGGTACTGGTCCCAGCCGGAGAAGGTGCCGTACTGGGCTTTCTGCCCCTTGGCGAGGTGGTGCGGCTTGCGGTCGGCGCCGAGGTAGCGGCCGTCCACGTCGTTGGTCAGGGTGGGCTCCAGCATGGAGTGGTAGAGCGCCGTGTAGAAGGTGGTGTGCTGGGCATCGGTGCCGCCGCCCACCTCGACCGACTTCAGCGTTCTGTTCCAGACGTCGGCAGCCTGGGTCCTGACGGCGTCGAAGCTCTTGCGGGGCCCGTTCTCCGTGCGGAGGTTGGCTTCGGCGTTCTGCGGGCTGACGTAGGAGACGGCGACCTTGGCGCCGGCCTCGGTGGTCCCGTCGGCGAAGGTGATGTACCCGCCGGAGCCCTTGCCCTCCGCTGCGTTGCCGGACGAGCTGTACCCCGTTCCGCCGGACGCCGATGTGGAGCCGGGCTTGACCGTGCCGTCCGTCCAGGTCCCGACCTTCGCGAACGCCTTGTCGAAGTGGGCGGTGAAGTACAGCGTGTAGAGGTCCTTGCGGTTGTTGGCGCTCTGCGGACCGCAGAAGTTGCCCGCGGTGACGGAGCCCGTCACCGTCCGGTCGGCCTTGTTGATCTTCACGGTGGCGCCGGTGCTGCCGGTCTCCGAGTTGGAGGTACGGAAGAGCATGCTCGCGGGCTTGTCCGCAGGGAAGCCGAACTTCCCCGAACCGGTCCGGGCGGTCGTGGTGAGCGCCGCGGACGCGCCACTGGCCAGGCCGACCTTGTAGTAGCCGGGCGAGGCGGTCTCGTCGTCGTGCGAGAAGGAACCGGCGTACTTCGCGTCGGTGGTGTCCGCGCTCGGCGAGGAGTCGACGTCACCCACGTACGGCATGATCGGGATGTCCCCGTTCGCCCCCGAGCATCCGACACCGTTGAGGTGGGTGAGACTGAAGCCGCGGATCTTCGTGGCGTCGTACTGGTACCCGCCGGGCGCGGGCGTCGAGACCTGCTTGCCCTTCGAGTTCTGCGGGCTCCAGGCCAGCATGCCGAACGGCTGCACGGCGCCCGGGTAGGTGTTGCCCGCGTTGGATGTGCCGATCAGCGGGTCGACGTACGACACGGGATTCTTGACGGTGCCGTGCGGGGAGGCCGCCGAGGCGGGGACGGCCGCGGTGGCCGTCCCCAGCGCGGCCATGGCGGTGACCGCGACGGCGCTGATGACTCTGAGCCCGGTGCGCGGCCGATGGTTGTGCGTGTCTGACACCGTTCCTGCCCTTCGTGTGTGACGGACCGTCAACGCGGAGGGAGCGGGCGCGCCGTGACCACTCCGGAACGGCGTCGCTCCGACAACGTTGTCAACGATGTGAGGATGCTCCTCCTGCCGCTCCGAGGTGTCAAGGAGTCCTGGAATCCGGCCGTCCGGGCTGCACCGGGGCGATGGGGGAGGGGTGCCCGGATGAAAGGTGCATACGCCATGTATCACCTCTGTGGGTCGGGCGGGACGGCGGGGCCCGGGTTTACGCGGAGGGGTATCGATGACTACGGTGCGGGGAATGTTCCGCAGCCACATCACTCCCGTAATCCCTCTAAGACGAGCAATGGTGGGCGCAGGTTCCATCGTTGAGAGGGGAGAAATCCTTGAGTGATGTGCGGCAGCCGCCCGGGTCCCTGGCGGTGGAAGGCCACTCGGGTACTCCGACGACGGGACGGGAGCCGCAGGCCCCGCGAACCGCGGCCCGGGCGCCGGCGACGGCCTCCGGGACAGGTGGAGGCAGAGCGCGGGATGCGTTCTTCGACAACGCCAAGTACCTGGCGATCGTGCTGGTCGCCATGGGGCACGCGTGGGAGCCGCTGCGGGCGGACAGCAGGGTGGCCGCCGCCCTGTACATCACCGTCTACACGTTCCACATGCCCGCGTTCATTGTGATTTCCGGCTACTTCTCGCGGAGTTTCGACGCGGGCCCGAACCGGATCAGGCGGCTGGTCACGGGTGTGGCGGTGCCCTATGTGATCTTCGAGGTCGCGTACACCGTCTTCAAATGGACCGTCGGCGGGGACCCGGGCTATCCGGTCAGTCTGCTGGATCCGTGGTACCTGACCTGGTTCCTGGTCGCGCTGTTCATCTGGCGGCTGACCACCCCGCTGTGGCGGTTCGTCCGGTGGCCGCTGCCGGTTTCCCTGGTGATCGCGATCCTGGCGTCGGTGTCGCCGGACATCGGCGACGACCTCGACCTGCAGCGCGTCCTGCAGTTCCTGCCGTTCTTCGTGCTCGGCCTGGTCCTGCGGCCCGAGCACTTCCGGCTCGTACGCCGCCGGGAGGCCCGCGTCCTGGCGGTGCCCGTCTTCGCGGCGGCGCTGGTCTTCGCCTACTGGGCGGCTCCCCGGATGACCGCCGCCTGGTTCTACCGCCGCGACAGTGCCCAGGAGCTGGCGGACCCCGCCTGGACAGGTCCCGTCATGACGCTCGCCATGTTCGGCTGCTCGGTGGTCCTGGTCGGCTGCTTCCTTGCCTGGGTGCCGGGCCGCCGGATGTGGTTCACCGCCCTCGGCGCGGGCACTCTGTACGGCTACCTCCTGCACGGCTTCCTCGCCAAGGGCTCCCGCTTCTGGGGCTGGTACGACGCCCAGTGGCTGCAGACACCGCTCGGGCGGCTCGGGCTGACCCTGATCGCCGCCGCGGTGATCACCGTGCTGTGCACGCCACCGGTGCGGCGGGTCTTCCGGTTCGCGATGGAGCCGGAGATGGCGTGGGCCTTCAAGGCGTCACCGGCCCCGTCCCGGCCCCCGAGCCGATCTCCGTCGGTGCCCTCGTCTCCGTCCCTGTCCGTCTCGGCGTCGGCGTCGCGGCCGGGCGCCGAGGTGCCGCATCGGGGATCATCCTGGGGGAGCGGGCTGTAGCCCTGCTCTGCCGCGGCTGGCGGGAGCGCTCGGGCCGCCGAAGCCCGGACCCCGGCGCGGATGCCGTGTGAGCGGTGGATGTGACGGGCCGGTGGAGTGCACGGCCGAAAGGGGCGTGCCGTGTACGGACGGCACGCCCCTGGCCCGGTGACCTGAGGGCGTCCGGCTCTGATCCGCCGGGCATGCTGCCCTAGACGTCGAACTCGCCCGGCGAGATGCCGGCCGCGAAGCATGCCTCGCGGACCACGGCGCGTTCGGTGGTGTCGAAGTCGCCGTCGGCGCCGCCGATGACGATGCCGATCTGGATGACCGCCCGTGCCTCGGTGGGCTTCTTGCTGACCTTGCCGATGGTCTGGAGAAGGCTGACCTTCCCGAAGTCGAAGTCGGAGGTCAGCTGCTGGCAGTAGTCGTTGAACCGGCGCTGAAGATCTTCGGCGGGGAAGTTCCGCAGCACTTCGTTCCCCGTGATCAGGGAGGCCACCCGCTGCCGTTCGGACGGGTCGATGGAGCCGTCGGCCGCGGCCACGAGCGCGCACATGGCCATGCTCGCGTCGCGGAACGCCCCGCTCTTGAGGTCGTTCTTCTTGGCGTTGAGCTGCGTCTGCATCGTCGAGGCCGATTCCTTGATGCGGTCCCACAGTGCCATTCGAAATGCTCCAGGGTCGGTCGGAGTGGTGAGTACGGGCCGGACGGGCCTTGCGGTCGCGCCCTAGAGGTGTGCGGTGACGGCCGGCATCAGGTCCTGGAAGGTGCGCCCGTCGGCCGGGGTGCCGATGGCCGTCATCTGCCATCCCGCGCCGGAACGCTGGACCTTGGCCATGATCTGCGCGGTGTGGCGCCCGCCGCCGGTCAGCGTGTAGCGCGCCAGCTCCTGCCCCGTTGTCTCGTCGACCAGGCGGCAGAAGGCGTTGTCGACCTCCTCGAAGGTCTGGCCGGTGAAGGAGTTCACCGTGAAGACGATCTGGTCGACGTGGGCCGGGACACGCTGCAGGTCGACGACGATCGACTCGTCGTCGCCACCCTGGCCCGCGCCGCCCACCCGGTTGTCTCCGGTGTGCCGGACCGATCCGTCGTCGCTGGTCAGGTGCTGGAAGAAGACGACGTCCTGCGGGGCCTTGCCGGCGAAGAGCACGGCAGAGGCGTCGAGGTCGATCTCACGGGCGGTCAGCCGGGCGAGGAACCCCCTGCGGGGTGCGGACTTCCAGCCCAGCCCCATGCGTACGACGGTGAGTTCCCCGCCGCCGGTCTTGGTCAGGCTGATCTGCTGGCCCTTGGACAGATTGACGGTCATGGCTCCACTTTCGGCAGGAGGCGACAGGCGGCGGCAGAGGGTGGCGGGACGGCGGACCGGACCGGGTCAGAGGCTGACCCCGAAGTCGGCGACGATGCCGCTGAGTCCGGAGGCGTAGCCCTGGCCGACGGCGCGGAACTTCCACTCGGCGCCGTTGCGGTACAGCTCGCCGAAGACCATGGCGGTCTCGGTGGAGGCGTCCTCGCTCAGGTCGTAGC
>NZ_JBHVWF010000254.1:0-6517 GCF_042882365.1 Streptomyces sp. NPDC058221
GCCACCCACGACCTCACCGTCAACGGCATCCACACCTACTATGTGCTGGCGGGGGCGACCCCGGTCCTGGTCCACAACAGTGGCTGCGACTGGGACGTGACCAAGATCGACGAGAAGTACGACAAGCACGTGCACGGAGACGGGAAGCGTCCGGGCGAAGAGCCCGACATGCCGGAGTACCAGGATGAGATCGACGGTGTCGATGGATTCGACCGGTACCAGAAGGACGCGTGCACTCTGATGTGCGGCGAGAAGGGGCCGAACGTCCGGGAGGTCATCCGGTCCGGGGACGGTGCGGTCCTTCGCCTGGATACCTCGACCGGCCGGCTCGGCATCATGCAGAACGGGAAGATCACGAACTTCTTCCGGCCGGACGACCCGATCGCGTATATGGAGAAGGAAAGTGCCCGATAGCGTTCCCGAAGGCTTCTCGGAAGGCTTCGGCGAAGAGTTCTCCGGTCTGTTCTCGGCGGCCGGATGGAGAAAGCCGATCGGCCCGGCCGAAGCGCTGGACCGCTGGCAGCGTTTCGCCGATGACTGCCGGGACGGTTATCCGTGGGACGTCGAGGACTACAACAACGATCTGACACTGCGGAGCCGGCTCGCCGAGATCCTGCCGGTGCTCGAAGCGGCGGGGCACGCCGAGGCGCGAGGCCTGTCGGAGCAGATCGAAGGCGCCGACTCGCAGGTCCGGAACGTTCTGCGGAACGAGTCCTTCACCCGTTTCCCCGAGGGGGAGTGGTGGCTCCGCAGGTCCCCGGCGTACGCCTGCCGGAGATTCGGCACCGAGTTCCGCGAGACGTACGGTGTCGAGGTCGAGCCGCGGTCCCTGTTCGATGACGACGTGCGCGAGTTGGTCCGGCTGAGAGCGACGGGGCTGTCCGTCGCCGATGCGCTGATCCACGCGCGGGCCGAGCGCCTGTACGTCTCGGTCAACGACGGCCTCCTGTTCCGTGCGTTCCGGGAGGCGTTCCCCGCGGCGGGCAGGGCGCGGCCGGCGAGGAAGCTTGTTCTGAACTGGATCGCGGGCGGGGCCGAGGACGCCGAACTTCGTTCCGGACTCGCCGCACAGTAGAGGGGAGGAGCTGGGCGGATGCCGGGAGAAGAGAGGACGGCGGCGAGCGAACTGCTCACCGGGGACGAGATCCGACTGCTGCGGCGGGCGCTCCTCGAATGGGGCGGTCCGGCCCACTGCAGCGACCAGCTCGCCGTCGGCATGGGGTTCGCGGATGCCCAGGACCTCGTCGACCGGACCGGTCCGCTGCGCGACGCACTCGGCGACGACGTTCCGCTCCCACCGGCGGACTGGGCGCGTGTGCTGTTGGCCACGGAGATCGTCTTCGTCAGCGACCTGGCGGGCACGGGTGTCGAATGGCCGACGACCACCGGGCTGGCGGACGAGCCGACCATCCGGATGCTGCGGTCGGTCCAGCGGAAGCTGGGCAGGACCGTCAGGCCGTATTACGGGAAGAGCCCCGGTGCCTGACGCGGGGCCGGAGCCGGTGGGCCAGGACGTGGCGGTACGACTGGTGGACGACCTCGTGGCCCGCGTGCCCTGGTTCCGCGATCTGTACGCATCGCATGTGTTCAACGAGGACACCGTGCTCCCGCACGTCTTCTTCTGGGACGTAGCCCAGGAGACCGTGCGGTCCTACCTCGGTGCCGACGCCGACGCGCCGGACTGGCGCCGCACGCTGGAATTCCTTGAGGAGCAGACCGCACGGGGAACTCCAGGAATCGACGAGGTCGTCGTGACCTCGTTCCTGGAGTATCTGCCCTTTCCCGGGAATCCCGGGCACGCCATCGTCAAGGAGCTCGGCCCGGTCCTGGCGGCGAAGTTCGCACGGGTCCGACCCGCCGGGTGAGCCGGCTCGGGCGCAACGGGAACGGCGGCGCCGACCGCCGGGTCCTGCGGATCGCGCACGGTCCGGCAACCGCTCCGGATCAGGGCAGCTTCGCGGCCTGGGCGGTGACCAGCTGGGCCGGGAGCTCCGGGGTCTTCGGGTCGAGGAAGTTGGCCACGTAGAAGGTGACGACGGTCGATCCCGTACGCACCAGCTGGAAGACCAGCGGCACCTTGTCGCCCTCGATGCTCCCGGTCACCTGGTAGGAGATGCTCTCCTGGCCCGCCTTGGGCAGGTTCAGCTGCTTCACCTCGGTGTACGAGGAGGGGCCGTCCTCGCTCGACGTACGGAATCCGCCCGCGCAGGCCTTGACCGCGTCCTGGACGTCGCGCATCAGCAGCTGCGCGGTGCCTCCGGAGTGCGAGGTGAGGATCTCGGTGACGACGGTCTGGTCGTCCTTGCCCTCTTCGGACTTGTCCATGACGGTACGGAAGACGGTGGCGGACGGGGCGGGTTCGGGGGCACCGTTGATCACGGCGACCAGCGGTCGGCAGGCCTCGGTCTCGGACTTCTCGGTGCCGGTCTCCTCGCCGCCCTGCATCGGTGTGACCTCGTAGCTCGCCACCTCACCCGTGGTCAGGGCGGCCTTGGCCAGCTCGGCCTTGCTGAGGACCTTGCCGCTGCTGGAGGGCGTCGAGGCGGGGGCCGAGGCGGCGGAGTCACTGGCTGCCGGATCCGAGGCGGCCGACGTGCTCGGCTTCGCGGACGTGCCGGCCGCCTTGTCGTCCTTCTCGGACTTGTCGTCGGAGGGCCCGCAGGCCACGGCCGCGAGGCAGAGCACTGCTGTGGTGGCCGCCATGGCTGCCGTACGTGCCTTCATTCGTCACCGCTCCTGACCGGCGAACCGCTGACGCGGACGCGTATGCATACGGACTTGCACGCTAGCAACCCGACCGGCGCGGACGCTTGGGCCCAGGGACCCAACTCACGGCGGCCCTGAGCCGAGCAGCGTCCACGCCCCGTACCCGGCCGAGGCCGCGGCGAGCACCGCGAGGACCGTCACCGTACGGACACGGGAGTGCAGTGCGGCCAGGGCGACGGCAGGCGGCAGCAGGAGCGGGAAGGCGGGCATCATCAGCCGGGGCCGGGAGCCGAAGTACCCGGAGCCGATCAGCGAGATGACGACGACGGCGATGCCGTAGACGAGTACCGGGAGCGGCTGGCGCTGCCGTACGCACAGCCACACCAGCCATCCGAGCCCGGCCAGCGCCGCGCAGAGCCCGAGCGCCCCCGGCAGCGGCAGACCGAGGACGAACGAGGCGAGGGCCGCGCCGCCGTCGATGCTGTTGCCCCACTGCGCCTGGACGTCGAAGTAGGCGAACGGGCTGCCTTCGCGCACCGCGACGAAGACCACGTACGCGAGCCAGCCCACGGGTGCCAGGACCACCCCGAGCAGCATCCGGCCGTTGCGGCGGACGATGCCGTCGGTGTCGCCTGTGCGGTACTCGCGTACGAGGGCGACGGCGGCGGTGATCGCGAGGGCGGCGATGAGCGCGGCGGCGGAGGGGCGGGTCAGCCCGGCGAATGCGCACAGGGCGCCGGCCACGATCCACCGCCGGGTCAGCGCCGCGTACAGCGACCAGGCGGCGAGCGCGGTGAACAGGGTCTCGGTGTACGCCATCGACTGGACGAACGCCGTGGGGTAGGCCCCCCACAGCGCGGCCAGCACCACCCCGGCCCGGCGCCCGTACAGCCGTGCGCCGACGGCGAAGATCCCCCACCCGGCGAGCAGGCCCGCCACCCAGGCGACCAGCAGTCCGGCGCCTGCGAGGCCCAGCGGCGTGATCTCCGCGATGCTCCGCTCCAGCGCGGGCAGCAACGGGAAGAAGGCCAGGTCGGGGTGGATGCCACCGTCGGGGAGGACTGCGGTGTACCCGTAGCCGTGCTCGGCGACCCGCTGGTACCAGACGGAGTCCCAGCGCTCGGCGAGCAGATGGAACGCGTCCTTCCCCGCTGCGGACGCGGCTGCCCAGAAGACGACGAGACCGACGGCGCGCACGGCCGCGTAAGCACCGAGCGCCGGCGCGGCCCGGGCGAGGGCTGCGGCGGCACGTCCGCGGACCGGCCGGTGCGCCTGCCGGGGCTGTGGTCGCGGCAGGGCGGCGGTGGCCTGCGGGGAAGGATCTGCGGACATACGGCCGATTATCTCCGTGCCGGGGCGACCGGGATGTCATCACCGGACGCCCGGCCACCTCATCCCGGCGAAACACCTGCGTGACCTCGGCAAACAGTTCGCCGGCCAATCCCGCACCTCCCCGGAATTGTGGCTTCCGTCACAGCGGCCGGGGGCGTGCTCTGGTGAGATCACCGGATGCTCGGTCTCCTTCTCCGGTTCCTGCCCTTCTGGGTTCGCGAGCCCGTATTCATCCTGGTCGGGTCCGTTTTCGGCGTACGCATCATGTATCTCGCCATTCGCGATCACCTCGGGATCGCGGCCGCCATCGGCACGGCCTTCCTCGTGGCCACCGCCCTTCGCGTCCACACGGTGGTCCGTGCGCTGCGCGCACGCCGGAGCGGGAAGCGGACGGTCTCCGCGGACGGGCCGGCGGCGGGCACAGCGCCGCAGCCGCAGCCGCAGCCGCAGCCGCAGCCGCAGCCGCAGCCGCAGCCGCAGCCTTTGCCGCAGCCCGGAGCCGGGCCGGCGACGGTGCGGAAGGAGCCCAACGCCTGGGGACAGGCCTTCGCGGCCGTGGGCGTGTTCGGGGCACTCGCAGCCGCGGTGTGGGTGGCTCCCGGCATGGCGTCGGACGACAACAGCACCCCGGAGCCCGTCTCCTGTCCGGAGAGCACACACGAGAAGCTGCCGCAGGTGTACGCCAGGACGCCGAAGGCGGTGACCGGTGACGAACTGTGCAAGGTACTCAACCGGCCCGGCCTGTCACAGCTCCTCGGAACGCCCGACGAGAAGGCGACCTCGGCTTCCAGCGCCAGCGACACTGCGCTCTTGACCGACGGGAAGGTCGCCCAGCCGGAAGCCAAGGTCGAGTTCGACACGTACACCGTGGACTTGTCGGCCACGTACAACAAGCTGTCGATCGCCCAGTACGTGAAGCTGCTGAAGACCGGAGGTGAGGAGACCAGGACGGACACGGTTCTCGGCCGGCCTGCGGTCTTCTCCTCCGATCGCACCATGCGGTTCGACCTCAGCCTCGGAGGTGAGAAATCCAGCGGGCCCGTGGAGGAAGGCCCCCTGGCCAGGACGCTGTCCGTGGCTTTCGACCGGAAGGACGGGGGCGGCTACTTCGACATCACCGTATGGGGCACGTCCGGAGCCTTCCCCGCCGACAGTGTTCTCCTCGACATCGCAGAGGAGATCCTTCCGGAGGTCCCGGACCGGACTGCCCGGTGAGACCGCCCATCCGACCGTCCTCAGGCGTACTGACCCGCGGGGTCCTCCCACTGGCCCCTGACGACTCCGTCCGGGTCCGGCACCACGGCGCACCACCGCTCCACATCCGTGTCCGCCAGCATGAAGGGGAAGCCTTCACCGGTGACGTCCGAGAGATCGTCCGCACCACCGGGAAAGGCCCGGTAGGCCAACTCGCCCGGAGACGCCGGATCCACGAAGGCGGTGAAATCGTCTTCGAGCAGCTCGGTACGCGGCCGCAGATCAGGCTCGGTGCCCACGCACAGCAGAGAGCGAGGCCGCACCAGCCGGGCCACGTCCGCCGCGTTGCCCGGGGTCACCCGGAACCAGGTGCACCCGTGGGCGCCGTGCGCCCAGCGCTCGCACAGCAGGGTGAAGCGTTGTGACGCCTCCCGCACCGCATTCCAGAAGCTCTCGTCCGCGACGGCGGTCACGGGCTTCGACACTTCCACGGGCTCCGGTTCCGCCTGCCGCCACCGGAGGCTCAATTCCCCGCCCCCGAGCCCCGACAGTTCGGTGGCCGTACCGGATCCGACATAGAGGTGTACGGCCCCGTCCCATCCGGACTCGATCTGGAGACGCCCCGGACGGGAGAGCCGGCAGTACGGCCCGCTGCCGGAGACCATCGCCTCGACGAGGCGGACCGCCTCCGCCGGCCGGACTTCCACCCCGTTGCGCAGAGCCGAGCAACTGTCCTGAAGAGGTTCGCCCACCAGGAGCTCGCCGACCTCCAGAGTGCCGGCGGTGCTCTTATCGATCACCGTTGCGACGGCCGTGCGCAGGTCTGCCGCGTAGGCCGGCCAGCCGGGTGCGTCCGTCAGATCGTCCCGCACGCTCTGGCTACGAGGGCTGATGATCAGCTCACTGCTCACTTCGCCAGCCACTTGAGCCCCAGCACCTCTCCCTTGGACGACACATCCACACCGTACGTTCCGTCCCGGGCCGAGTCCTTCGTCGACTGGAACGGATTCCGGGAACTGGAGCCCTTGAACACGGCCTGCTTATTGTGCCCGGTCCGGTCGTAGGTGATGTATCGCGGCTGGCCGCCTGTCGCCTTCTTGTTCTCCCAGATGGGGGCTCCGCCCGCGGACCTCTTTTTGGTCTTCGTGTATCCCAGGTAGTCCGCGACATCGTCCGACTGCTTGCGCGTCATCGAGTTGCAGTTCTCGTTGTGGACGAGCACGGACGCCGCGCCGGCGACCACGTAGTAGGTGTGGATGCCGTTGACGGTGAGGTCGTGGGTGGT
>NZ_JBHVWF010000255.1:0-6459 GCF_042882365.1 Streptomyces sp. NPDC058221
CCCTTAACAACAACAAGCCGCAAAACCAGATCGTTCCTTGGAGCGTGGGCTCGGATTTGTTTATAAGAGACCGCTTCTGGGGGAGCGGCCCGCAACTGCGTGGTCGGTTCATTGTCGGCTCACTGCCCAACCGCCGAGGGCGGTGCCCCGGTTCCTGTGAACCGGGGCACCGCCCTCGCGTCGTGTACGGGACCGCTGTGCGGTCAGTCGCGGCCCTGGCCGCCCACGTGGTGCACACGCACCATGTTGGTCGTGCCCGGGACGCCGGGGGGCGAGCCGGCCGTGATGACCATGGTGTCGCCGGCGTTGTAGCGGTTCAGCTTCAGCAGCTCCGCGTCGACCAGGTCCACCATCGCGTCCGTGTTGTCCACGTGCGGGACCACATGGGCCTCGACGCCCCAGCTGAGGGCCAGCTGGTTGCGGGTGGCCTCGTCCGTGGTGAAGGCCAGGATGGGCTGGGCCGCGCGGTAGCGGGAGAGGCGGCGGGCGGTGTCGCCGGACTGGGTGAAGGCGACCAGGGCCGCACCGTTCAGGAAGTCCGCGATCTCGGCGGCGGCCCGTGCGACCGAACCGCCCTGGGTGCGGGGCTTCTTGCCCGGCACCAGCGGCTGGAGGCCCTTGGAGAGCAGCTCCTCCTCGGCGGCGACGACGATCTTGGACATCGTCTTGACCGTCTCGATCGGGTACGCGCCCACGGAGGACTCCGCGGAGAGCATGACCGCGTCCGCGCCGTCCAGGATCGCGTTGGCGACGTCGGACGCCTCGGCGCGGGTCGGGCGGGAGTTGGTGATCATCGACTCCATCATCTGGGTCGCGACGATCACCGGCTTGGCGTTGCGGCGGCAGAGCTCCACCAGGCGCTTCTGCACCATCGGGACCTTCTCCAGCGGGTACTCGACGGCGAGGTCGCCACGGGCGACCATCACACCGTCGAACGCCGCGACGACGCCCTCCATGTTCTCGACGGCCTGCGGCTTCTCGACCTTGGCGATGACGGGGACCCGGCGGCCCTCCTCGTCCATGATCTTGTGGACGTCCTTGACGTCACCGGCGTCCCGCACGAAGGAGAGCGCGACCAGGTCGCAGCCCATCTTCAGGGCGAAACGCAGGTCGTCGATGTCCTTCTCGGACAGGGCGGGGACGTTGACCGCCGCACCCGGCAGGTTGATCCCCTTGTGGTCGGAGATCACCCCGCCCTCGATGACGATGGTGTGGACGCGCGGGCCGTCCACGGAGACGACCTTCAGCTCGACGTTGCCGTCGTTGATCAGGATCGGGTCGCCCTTGGCGACGTCTCCGGGCAGGCCCTTGTAGGTCGTCCCGCAGATCGACTTGTCTCCGGGGACGTCCTCGGCGGTGATGACGAACTCGTCCCCGCGGACCAGTTCGACAGGGCCCTCGGCGAACTTCGCCAGGCGGATCTTCGGGCCCTGGAGGTCGGCGAGTACGCCGACCGCCCGGCCGGTCTCGGCGGCGGCCTTGCGGACCCGGTCGTAACGACCCTGGTGCTCCGCGTGGGAACCGTGACTGAAGTTGAATCGGGCCACGCTCATGCCGGCCTCGATCAGAGCGACGAGCTGCTCATGGGAGTCGACGGCGGGACCGAGGGTGCAGACGATTTTGGAACGGCGCATGAGGCGGATCCTATCGGTTTGTTTCGCTGCGGAATATTCCGGCTGGTGGAAGATACAAAGGGGCGCGGGGGTGCTCAGTTGTCGACCAGTGCGAAGGTCTGGTCCGCGATCTCCAGCTCCTCGTCCGTCGGCACCACGGCGACCGCCACCCGTGCGTAGTCCGGCGAGATCAGCCGCGGCACGCCGGACCGTACGGCGTTGAGATCCGCGTCCACCACCAGGCCGAGCTCCTCCAGACCGGCGATGGCAGCCTCCCGTACCGGAGCCGAGTTCTCGCCGACCCCCGCCGTGAACACCACGGCGTCCACCCGGCCGAGGACGGCCGAATAGGCGCCGATGTACTTCTTCAGCCGGTGGACGTAGATGTCGAAGGCGAGGGCGGCGCGTTCGTCGCCCTCGTCGACCCGGCGCCGGATCTCCCGCATGTCGTTGTCGCCGCAGAGACCGACCAGACCGCTCTTCTTGTTCAGCAGGACGTCGATCTCGTCCGCCGACATCCCCGCCACCCGCTTGAGGTGGAAGGTGACGGCCGGATCGATGTCTCCCGATCGCGTACCCATGACCAGCCCCTCCAAGGGGGTCAGTCCCATCGACGTCTCCACGCACCGGCCGGCCGCCACCGCGGAGGCCGAGGCGCCGTTGCCCAGGTGCAGCACGATGACGTTGACGTCCTCGGGGGCGTGGCCCAGCAGTTCGGCCGCCTTGCGCGAGACGTACGCGTGCGAGGTGCCGTGGAATCCGTAGCGCCGGATCCGGTGTGCGTCGGCCGTCTCCACGTCGATCGCGTACCGGGCCGCGTACTCCGGCATCGTCGTGTGGAACGCGGTGTCGAAGACCGCCACCTGCGGCAGATCGGGACGCAGCGCCTGGGCCGTACGGATGCCGGTGATGTTCGCCGGGTTGTGCAGCGGCGCCACCGGGACCAGGCGTTCGATCTCCTTCAGCACCTCGTCGGTGATCACGGTCGGCGCGCTGAACCGCAGCCCCCCGTGCACCACCCGGTGGCCGATCGCCGCGAGTTCGGGGGAGTCCAGGCCGAGACCGTCGGATGCCAGCTCCTCGGCGGCCGCCTTGAGCGCCGCGTCGTGGTCGGCGATCCGGCCCTCGTGCTCCCGGCTCTCGCCACCGCCGCCGGTCAGCGGGGTGTGGACGAGCCGGGAGGTCTCCTCGCCGATCCGCTCGACCAGACCGGACGCGAGCCGGGAGTGGTCGCGCATGTCCAGCAGCTGGTACTTCAGGGAGGAGGAGCCGGAGTTGAGCACGAGCACCCGGCTCGCCCCCGGGGTCGCCGCGCCTTCGGTGGTCGGGGTGGTCATGCGGGTCACTCCTCGCCCTGCGCCTGGATCGCCGTGATGGCAACGGTGTTGACGATGTCCTGGACGAGCGCGCCCCGGGACAGGTCGTTGACGGGCTTGCGCAGCCCCTGGAGCACCGGGCCGACGGCCACGGCTCCCGCCGAGCGCTGCACGGCCTTGTAGGTGTTGTTGCCGGTGTTCAGGTCCGGGAAGATCAGGACCGTCGCCTGGCCCGCCACTTCGGAGCCGGGCAGCTTCGTCGCTGCCACGCTCGGCTCCACCGCCGCGTCGTACTGGATCGGGCCCTCGATCCGCAGGTCCGGGCGGCTCGCGCGCACCCGGTCCGTCGCCTCGCGGACCTTGTCGACATCGGCGCCCGACCCCGAGGTCCCGGTCGAGTAGGAGAGCATCGCGATCCGCGGCTCCACGCCGAAGCGGGCCGCGGTGACCGCGGACTGGACGGCGATGTCCGCGAGCTGCTCCGCGTTCGGGTCCGGGTTGACCGCGCAGTCGCCGTACACCAGCACCTTGTCGGCCAGGCACATGAAGAAGACGGACGAGACGATCGAGGCATCGGGTTTTGTTTTGATGATCTCGAAGGCCGGCCGGATCGTCGCCGCCGTGGAGTGCACGGCCCCGGAGACCATGCCGTCGGCGAGCCCCTCCTGGACCATCAGCGTGCCGAAGTAGTTGACGTCCGAGACGACGTCGTACGCGAGCTCGACCGTCACCCCGCGGTGGGCGCGCAGCTGCGCGTACCGCTCCGCGAAGGACTGGCGCAGCTCGGAGGTCCCCGGGTCTACGAGCTGGGTGCCGGCCAGGTCGATGCCGAGGTCGGCGGCCTTCTTGCGGATGACGTCGGGGTCGCCCAGCAGGGTGAGGTCGCAGACGTCGCGCCGGAGCAGGACGTCGGTGGCGCGCAGCACCCGTTCCTCGGTGCCCTCCGGAAGCACCACCCGGCGCCGGTCCGCACGCGCCTGCTCCAGCAGCTCGTGCTCGAACATCATCGGAGTGACCCGGCCGCTGCGGGCGACCGAGATCCGGTCGAGGAGGGCGCCTGTGTCGACATGTCGCTCGAAGAGGCCCAGTGCCGTCTCGGCCTTGCGCGGCGTCGCCGCGTTCAGCTTGCCCTCCAGCGCGAAGAGCTCCCCGGCCGTGGGGAAGGAGCCGCCGGCCACCGAGACGACCGGGGTGCCCGGTGCGAGCCGTGCGGCCAGCTTGAGTATCTCCTCGCCGGGCCGTTCGTTCAGCGTCAGCAGCAGGCCCGCGATGGGCGGGGTGCCCGCACTGTGCGCGGCGAGCGAGCCGACGACCAGGTCCGAGCGGTCCCCGGGCGTCACCACCATGCAGCCCGGCGTCAGGGCCTTCAGCAGGTTGGGCAGCATCGCCCCGCCGAACACGAAGTCCAGCGCGTCCCTGGCCAGCCCGGCGTCGTCGCCGAGCAGCACCGTCCCGTCCAGCGCCGCGGTGATCTGGGAGACCGTCGGCGCCGAGAGCGCCGGATCGTCGGGCAGGACCGAACAGGGGACGGGCAGCGTCGCCGCGAGCCGGTCCGCGATGACCTCACGGTCCGCCGACGCCACCCGGTTCACGATCATCGCGAGGACGTCGCAGCCCAGACCGGCGTACGCGCGGTAGGCATTGCGCGCCTCGGCCCGCACGGACTCGGCGTTCTGGTCCTGGCCGCCGACCACCGCGATCACCGAGGCGCCGAACTCGTTGGCGAGGCGGGCGTTGAGGGCCAGCTCGTCGGGGAGCTGGGTGGCGGCGAAGTCCGTGCCGAGCACGAGGACCACCTCGTACTTCTGGGCCACCCGGTGGAAGCGGTCGACGAGCCGGGAGACCAGTTCGTCGGTACCCTGCTCCGCCTGGATCGCGGAGGCCTCGTGGTAGTCCATCCCGTAGACCGTCCCCGGGTCCTGGGAAAGCCGGTAGCGGGCCCGCAGCAGCTCGAAGAGCCGGTCGGGGTCGTCGTGGACCAGCGGCCGGAACACCCCGACCCGGTCCACCTGGCGGGTCAGGAGCTCCATGACCCCCAGATCGACGACCTGGCGGCCGTCACCCCGGTCGATCCCGGTCACGTACACGCTGCGCGTCACGCGTGCTCTCCCGTCCTTGCCTGGCAGGTTTGGGTGGTATCGCCCGTTTGACGATACCTGCGGGGGCCGAGAGGCCGCCCGCCGGAGACACGTCCCTGCTCGCCGCTGCCGGAACCGTCTCCGCGGCCGGCCGGCGGCCCCTGGAGCAGCCGAAAGCGCGGGGTGCGGACCCGGCATGGGACAATCACCGTGGCTCACGGTACGGGGGATGCAGTAGTTGCCGCCGTACAGGCCCCACGGCCTGTCCCGCCCTGATCCGCCGGACAGGCCCTAGCGAGCAGGAGACAAAGCACGATGCGCATCGGAGTTCTCACCGCAGGCGGCGACTGCCCAGGCCTGAACGCAGTGATCCGCTCGGTGGTGCACCGTGCCGTGGTGGGTCACGGCGACGAGGTCATCGGGTTCGAGGACGGGTTCAAGGGCCTCCTCGACGGCCACTTCCGCCCCCTCGACCTCAACGCGGTCAGCGGCATCCTCGCCCGCGGAGGCACCATCCTCGGTTCCGCCCGGCTGGAGCGCGACCGGCTGCGCGAGGCGGCCGAGAACTGCGCCGAGCTGAGCCGCCGTTACGGCATGGACGCGCTGATCCCGATCGGCGGCGAGGGCACCCTCACCGCCGCCCGGATGCTCTCGGACGCGGGAATGCCCGTCGTCGGCGTCCCGAAGACCATCGACAACGACATCTCGGCGACCGACCGCACCTTCGGCTTCGACACCGCCGTGGGCGTGGCCACCGAGGCCATAGACCGTCTGAAGACCACCGCCGAGTCCCACCAGCGCGTCATGGTCGTCGAGGTGATGGGCCGCCACGCGGGCTGGATCGCGCTGGAGTCCGGAATGGCCGGCGGTGCGCACGGCATCTGCCTGCCCGAGCGGAAGTTCCAGGTCGAGGACCTGGTCAAGATGGTCGAGGAGCGCTTCGCACGCGGCAAGAAGTTCGCGGTCATCTGTGTCGCCGAGGGCGCGCACCCGGCCGAGGGCTCGATGCCGTACGCCAAGGGCGCGATCGACCAGTTCGGGCACGAGCGCTTCCAGGGCATCGGCAACCGTCTCGCGGTCGAGCTGGAGACCCGGCTCGGCAAGGAGGCCCGGCCGGTCATTCTCGGGCATGTGCAGCGCGGTGGCACGCCGACCGCGTACGACCGGGTGCTCGCCACCCGCTTCGGCTGGCACGCGGTGGAGGCGGCGCACCGGGGTGACTTCGGCCGGATGACGGCCCTGCGCGGCAACGACATCCAGATGGTGCCGCTCGCCGACGCGGTGACGCAGCTGAAGCGCGTCCCGCTGGACCGGATGCACGAGGCCGAGTCGGTCTTCTGACGGTCCTCCGCACGAGTGGCTCCGGGCGGGGGGGGGGGGGGCGCGCCCGGCCGGGCCAGCCCCCCCCCCCCCCCCCCGGGGCGGCCCGGGGGGGCGGGCCCCCACGCAGGA
>NZ_JBHVWF010000256.1:0-5989 GCF_042882365.1 Streptomyces sp. NPDC058221
TCGTGAACGCCTGGTTGAACTGCTCGTTCGACATGATCTGCGTGCCCGGACGGGCGAGCTCGGCGCGCATGAAGAGCGCGAGCAGACCGCCGATGCAGAAGAACGCGAACGAGGTGACCAGGTACATCGTGCCGATCGTCTTGTGGTCAGTGGTGGTCAGCCACTTGATGACGACGTTTCCCGGCTGCTTGGGCCGGACCGGCAGCTCGTCCTCGTACGAGTCGTCTGCTGCCGCGGCACCCTGAGGTTCATTGAGGATGCTCACAGTTTGTTCGTCTCCGCATTCCTGGCCGGGTCAGTCTGCTCGATGCCGGCCGGCACGTAGCCCGTCTGGCCCTTCTTCGCCAGCTCCTTGAGGTGCGCCTGATAGCGCTCCGGGGAGACGACCTTGACGTTGAAGAGCATGCGGGAGTGGTCGACGCCACAGAGCTCGGCGCACTTGCCCATGAAGGTGCCCTCCTGGTTGGGAGTCACCTCGAAGGAGTTGGTGTGGCCCGGAATGACGTCCTGCTTCATGAGGAACGGCACCACCCAGAAGGAGTGGATGACGTCACGCGAAGTCAGGATGAAGCGGACCTTCTCCCCCTTGGCCAGCCACAGGGTCGGACCGGGGTTGCCGTTCTGCGGGTTCCGGGTTCCCGGGACGCCGACGTCGTAGACGCCGTCAGCACCCTTGGGGAAGTCCTTGCGGAACCGGTCCGGGATGGCGTCGAGCTCCTTGGGGACCTCGTTGCCCGTGGCGGCAGAGCCGTCCACGTTCTCGATGTAGTTGAAGCCCCAGCTCCACTGGTAGCCGACCACGTTGATGGTGTGGGCGGGCTTCGGGGAGAGCTCGAGGATCTTCGATTCGTCGCGCGCGGTGAAGTAGAACAACACCGAGACGATGATCAGAGGGACCACGGTGTACAACGCCTCGATCGGCATGTTGTACCGGGTCTGCGGAGGAACCTCCACCTTGGTGCGGCTGCGCCGGTGGAAGATGACACTCCACAGGATCAGGCCCCAGACCAGCACGCCCGTGGCGAGCGCTGCCGCCCACGAGCCCTGCCAGAGGGAAAGGATCCGTGGGGCCTCTTCCGTTACCGGCGTAGGCATACCAAGGCGGGGGAAGTCCTTGTATGTGCAACCGGTTGCGGTCGCCAGGATCAGGCCCGCAGTCAGCACCTGCGGCAGCTTCCGCCGCATCGGGCGCCGCGACGAGCGGTCGGAGCCGTTGGGACTCACGTAGCGCCTTCCCGAGAGTCTCGCCCGCACGGTCGGCGCGCCCGTCTCGTTTGTCGGTCGCCGCCCCTGACGCGGGCAGGGGTTTGGATGTTTATGCGGACCAAACCCTACTGGACGCTATTTGGGGTCGCGCGGGGAGGGTGCCCAACGCGCCGCCCGACTCCCCGAAGGGGTGGAATCCGGGCCTCCGGCCGACATCTGACGCCCCCTCTCCTGGCCGCACGGACGGCGGGTCCCGGGCCGGGGTCCGGACCGGGCTAGCGTGGCCGGGTGCCCTACTTCGACGCCGCGTCCGCCGCCCCTCTCCATCCCGTCGCCCGCCAGGCGCTGCTTGCCGCGCTGGACGAGGGCTGGGCCGACCCGGCCAGGCTCTACCGCGAGGGGCGCCGCGCCCGGCTGCTGCTGGACGCGGCACGGGAGGCGGCCGCGGAGGCCGTCGGCTGCCGTCCCGACGAGCTCACTTTCACCTCTTCGGGCACCCGGGCGGTGCACGCCGGAATTTCCGGGGCTCTCGCGGGGCGTCGGCGTGTCGGCCGCCATCTGGCCGTCTCGGCGGTCGAACACTCGTCCGTCCTCCATTCGGCCGCCGACCACGAGGGCCGGGGCGGATCGGTCACGGAGGTGCCGGTGGACCGGTCGGGGGCGGTGAGCCCGGCGGCGTACGGAGCGGCGCTGCGCGAGGACACCGCGCTGGCGTGCCTCCAGTCCGCCAACCACGAGGTCGGCACGGAGCAGCCGGTGGCCGAGGTCGCCGAGCTCTGCCGGACCGCGGGGGTGCCGCTGCTGGTGGACGCCGCGCAGTCGCTGGGCCAGGGGCCGGTGCCGGCCGGCTGGTCGCTGCTCGCGGCGAGTGCCCACAAGTGGGGCGGCCCGGCCGGGGTCGGGCTGCTCGCGGTGCGCAAGGGCGTCCGATTCGCGGTCCAGGGTCCGGCCGACGAGCGGGAGTCGGGGCGCGCCGCCGGCTTCGAGAACATTCCGGCGATCGTGGCCGCGGCGGCTTCCCTGCGGGCGGTCCGGGCGGAGGCGGCGGCCGAGTCGGTGCGGCTGCGGGCGCTGGTGGACCGGATCCGGAGCCGGGTGCCGGCCCTGGTGCCCGATGTGGAGGTCGTCGGCGATCCGGTGCGGCGGCTGCCGCATCTGGTCACCTTCTCCTGTCTCTATGTCGACGGAGAGACCTTGCTCCATGAGCTGGACCGGGCGGGTTTCTCCGTGTCGTCCGGTTCGTCCTGCACGAGCAGCACGCTGACCCCGAGCCATGTGCTCAAGGCGATGGGTGCGCTGTCGGAGGGGAACGTCCGGGTGTCGCTGCCGGCCGGCACCGCCGAGGAGGACGTCGACCGTTTCCTCGACGTGCTCCCCGGGCTGGTGGCGGGCGTACGGGAGAAGCTGGGCGCGCCCGCCGCGGCCGCCCCCTTCCCCGGCCCGGCGGCCGCCCTGGTCGTCGACGCGCTCGGGAGGCGCTGCCCGGTCCCGGTGATCGAGCTCGCAAAGGTGATCGGAGAGGTACCGGTGGGCGGGACGGTGACCGTGCTGTCCGACGACGAGGCGGCCAGGCTCGACATCCCGGCCTGGTGCGTGATGCGTGAGCAGGAGTACGTGGGCGAGGAGCCGGCGGACCGCGGCTCCGCCTATGTGGTCCGCCGGCTGTCCTGAGATATCGCTACGCGAGGTGTGTACGCACCTCGGCGGCGGCCTCATGGCCGTACGCCTTGGTGAAGCGGTCCATGAAGTGGGTGCGGTGCAGGGTGTACTCCTGGGTGCCGACCGTCTCGATGACCAGGGTGGCGAGCATGCAGCCGACCTGGGCGGCCCGCTCCAGGCCGACGCCCCAGGCGAGTCCGGAGAGGAATCCGGCGCGGAAGGCGTCGCCGACGCCGGTCGGGTCGGCCTTGCTCTGCTCCTCCGCGCAGCCGACCTCGATCGGCTCCTCACCGACGCGTTCGATCCGCACGCCCTGGGCGCCGAGGGTGGTGACCCGGTGGCCGACCTTGCCCAGGATCTCCTCGTCGGTCCAGCCGGTCTTGGACTCGATGAGCCCCTTCTCGTACTCGTTGGAGAAGAGGTACGTGGCACCGTCGAGCAGGATGCGGATCTCGTCGCCGTCCATCCGGGCGATCTGCTGCGAGAAGTCGGCGGCGAACGGGATTCCGCGGGTGCGGCACTCCTCCGTGTGGCGGAGCATGCCCTCCGGGTCGTCGGCGCCGATGGAGACCAGGTCGAGACCGCCCACGCGGTCGGCGACGGCCTTCAGCTCGATCAGCCGGGCCTCGCTCATGGCGCCGGTGTAGAAGGAGCCGATCTGGTTGTGGTCGGCGTCCGTCGTGCAGACGAAGCGGGCGGTGTGCAGAACCTCGGAGATCCGCACCGATCCGGTGTCGACGCCGTGGCGGTCGAGCCAGGCCCGGTACTCGTCGAAGTCGGAGCCTGCGGCACCGACCAGGATCGGGGCGGTGCCCAGCAGACCCATGCCGAAACAGATGTTCGCGGCGACGCCTCCCCGGCGCACGTCCAGGTTGTCGACCAGGAAGGAGAGCGAGACCGTGTGCAGCTGATCCGCGACCAGCTGGTCCGCGAATCGGCCGGGGAAGGTCATGAGGTGGTCAGTGGCGATGGAGCCGGTGACTGCGATACGCACGGGAGACTGCTCCTGCGGAGGTCGAGGGGAACGGGTGTCCGCGTCCCCGGAGTGGCGTGACAGTTCACGCTACCGGTTCCCCACGGGCCCGAATGGGAAAAACTACCCGATAGTAGGGCTTTCTTCCTGAGCTCTGCGGTGCCTACGGTGCGGATATGTCGAACCACATCGCCCCGCGCGAGTCCGAGACCGGCCTGGCCGAGCTGCGCGGAGACTGCGCACGGATGGCTCCGCACTGGGTGGTACCCACCAGGACCGCTCCCACCCCTGTGGCGCCCGCCCTGATCCACGGGGTGACCGTGCCGCCGGCCTCGGCCCGGCTGATCGACTCGATGTCGGAGTACGGCGACTGAGTCCGCCCGCTCCGGCCGCTCCCGGACCGTGCTCCCGGCCGCAACTGCCGCCCCACGGGGGAACCATGCGCTCCCCCGCCCCGTCCCATCGGTGTCCGCACCCCAGGGTCGGGCGATATGCCGGGCCAGGCATATGACGGCAATGCAGGCGAAGGAGCGATCCGGTGAGCACCGAGCGACCCGACAACGACGTGACCGGCCCCCGGCGGCGTTCGCCGCTCGCCGTGGCTTCGGTGGCGGCAGCCGTACTGCTGGCCGGCGGCGGCGGCGCGTACTGGGCCGCGACCGCGGCGGACAGCGGTAGCGGCAAGGACAGCGCGGGCAGCAGCGACCGCACTCCCCCGATGCTCTCCCTCGACGAGCGGACGGGCGGACCCGCCACACAGTCACCCGATCCCTCGGCGCCACCCCGGGGTATCGCCCCGGGCGAACCCGATCCGCACGGCGAGCGGCTGGTCTACCGGGCGGCCGGTGCGCTGCCCGACGGCCCGTCCGAGGCCGCCGTCCAGCGCCCGAGCGGAACGGTCCCGGCGGCCGATGTGACCCGGCTGGCGAAGGCGCTCGGCCTCAAGGGCACCCCGCAGGCCGAGGGCACGGCCTGGACGGTGGGTTCCACCGGGGACGGTTCGGGCCCGGTGCTGCGGGTGGACAAGCAGGCACCCGGCACCTGGACGTTCGCGCGCTACGGCTCCGGTTCCACGGACAACTGCGGTAACAAGCCGACCTGTCCGGGCAAGCACGTGGCGCCCGGCGGCTCGGGATCACCGGTGAGCGAGAAGGCCGCGAAGGCCGCCGCGGTGCCGGTGCTGAAGGCGGCCGGCCAGGACGGAGCGGCCCTCGACGCCCGTCAACTGATGGGCTCGGCACGGGTGGTGAACGCGGACCCGGTGGTGGACGGGCTGCCGACCTACGGCTGGGCGACCGGGATCCAGGTGGGCCCTGACGGTGAAGTCATCGGCGGTGGCGGGAAGTTGAAGAGCCTGGAGAAGGGCGCCGACTACCCGGTGATCGGCGCGGCCGAGGCACTGAAGCAGCTGAACGCCGCGCAGCCGTCGGACGGCCGCAAGAACATCGGCGGCTGCGCCACTCCCGCACCGCTCGAGGACGGCACGAAGCCGTCCGGGGCCGCCTGTGGCGCACGGACCGGGGCGGAGCCGACCACGACGACGGTGACGGTCGACAAGGCCGTCTTCGGACTGGCGGCGCGGTACGTGGAAGGGAAGCAACTGCTCGTACCGTCCTGGATCTTCACGGTCCGGCCGGCCGCGGGCGGGACGGGCAACACCGTCGCCCAGGTCGCCGTGGACCCGAAGTATCTGGCGAAGGACACCCCGTCGGAGAAGACGCCCGACGAGGGCGGGACGGAGAAGTCCGGCGGCGCGATCCAGTCGTACGGCGCGGATGGCCGCACCCTTTCGGTGACGTTCTGGGGCGGCGTGTGCAGTACGTACAAGGCGAGCGCGAGCGAGGGCGGCAGCACCGTGCGGGTGACCGTGACGGAGTCGACGCCCGACTCGAAGAAGATGTGCATCAAGGTCGCCAAGAAGCTGACCCGTACGGTCACGCTGGACCAGCCGCTGGGCGACCGGAAGGTGGTCGACGCGGGATCGGGCGACGCGGTGCCGCAGAAGTGACGTGACGCCCGCGCGGCGGGCACGGAAGCGATACGGCGGCGGGCCCCCCGCTAGAACCAGGGGGCGCCCCCCGAAAGCGGGGCGCACGGCGGCTAACAGAAGGAGTAACACCACGCGCCCGAAACCCGGGCGCGGTCTGATAT
>NZ_JBHVWF010000257.1:0-5985 GCF_042882365.1 Streptomyces sp. NPDC058221
TGCCCCTCCACCACATCCACATCCCCCACAGACAACCCCGCACTCGCCAACGCCTGACGAATCACCCGCTGCTGCGACGGACCATTCGGCGCCGTCAGACCATTGGACGCACCATCCTGATTCACCGCCGAACCCCGCACCACCGCCAACACCCGATGCCCATTCGCCCGCGCATCCGACAACCGCTCCAACAACAACAACCCCGCACCCTCAGCAAACCCCGTACCATCCGCACCATCCGAAAACGCCTTGCACCGACCATCCACAGCCAGACCACGCTGCCGAGCAAACTCCGTGAATATGCCCGGAGTCGACATCACAGTGGAACCACCAGCCAAAGCCATGCTGCACTCACCACTGCGCAGTGCCTGCGCAGCCAGGTGCACAGCGACCAAGGACGAAGAGCACGCCGTGTCAATCGTCACCGCCGGCCCCTCAAAACCAAACGTGTACGAAATACGGCCCGACGCCACACTCGATGTGGTGCCCGTGAGGAGGTATCCCTCATGGTCCTCGGAAGGTTCGCTGAGCTGGGAGCCGTAGTTCTGCGAGATGACTCCGACGAACACACCGGTGCGGCTGCCCTTGATGTCCTCGGGGCGGATTCGGGCGCGCTCCAGCAGTTCCCATGACGTCTCCAGCAGCAACCGCTGCTGGGGGTCGATGGCCTCGGCCTCGCGAGGGCTGATGCCGAAGAAGGCAGCGTCGAACTGGTCTGCCTCGTCAAGAAAGCCGCCGGTGGTGCAGTAGGTCGTCCCCACTGTCTCCGGGTCGGGGTCGTAGAGCGCGTCGCGGTCCCAGCCACGGTTGTCGGGAAACTCTCCGATCGCGTCCTCGCCCCGCTCCAGCAGTTCCCACAACTCCTCGGGAGACGAAACCCCACCCGGGAACCGGCAACTCATCGCTACCACCGCGATCGGTTCCTGATCCCTGCCCTCGACCTCCGCCTCCGCGTCCCGCAGACGCTGACGGGTCTGGTGCAGGTCGGTGGTGACGCGCTTCAGGTACTCGCGCAGCTTCTGCTCATTGTTGGCCATGACCTGGTCAGCCCCTTCAGGAGATTCCGAGCTCGTTGTCGATGAAGTCGAAGATCTCGTCATCGCTGGCAGATGTGATCTTTTCGTTGACGACGTCGCTGTCGGCATCGTTGCCGGCGTCGTCGCCCAGGGCGTCCCGTACGTTGCCGAGCTTGACCAGGACGTCCTGTAGCCGGGTGGTGAGTTCGGTGTACGTCTCTTCGTCCGTAAGGACCCCGTCGACCGCCGGATCCTCCAGGGCGGGCGCCCCGGGAGCCGCTCGGTCCAGCGAGTTCTCAAGCCTGCTGAGTTCGGCGAGGACCGCGGCAACCGTGC
The DNA here is from genome assembly GCF_042882365.1 of Streptomyces sp. NPDC058221. NCBI lineage: Bacteria > Bacillati > Actinomycetota > Actinomycetes > Kitasatosporales > Streptomycetaceae > Streptomyces > Streptomyces sp. NPDC058221. Next base: position 1,353 of record NZ_JBHVWF010000257.1, read on the forward strand.
CGGTTCCCCCGATGGCCGGTGGTGCCAGTTGCTCACGCAGCTGCTCGGCGAGTGCGGCCGGCGTCGGGTGGTCGAATACGAGCGTTGCCGCCAGAGGCAGCCCCGTCGCCCCCTTGAGGCGGTTGCGCAGTTCGACCGCTGTCAGGGAGTCGAAGCCGATCTCCTTGAAAGCACGGTCGGCGACGACGCTTCCGGGTGAGGAGTGGCCGAGCACTGCCGCCACATGGGTCCGTACCAGTTCCAGGAGCAGCGCACGCTGCTGGGCCTGCTTCAGTCCTGCCAGCCTTGCGGACCATGTCTGTTCGCCGCCTGCGACCGGTGCGGTGCGGCGGCCCGCTGCCACGCGTCGTGCTGGGGTACGGACGAGAGAGCGCACCATGTGCGGCAGGGCCGACGGGTCGGTGGTGCGGAGCGCGGCCGTGTCCAAGGGTGCGGTGACCAGGACCGCCTGGTGACTTGCGTAGGCGGCGTCGAAGAGTGCAAGACCCTGCTCGTTGGTGAGCTTCCGGGCCCCGGCGCGTTCCAGCCTCGTGCGGGCTGCCTCGTCCAGGTGCCCGGTCATGGTGCTGGCTTCCTCCCACAGTCCCCAGGCGAGCGAAGTCGCCGCGAGTCCGTTCGAGTGCCGGTCCTGAGCGAGGGAGTCGAGGAACGCGTTGGCGGCCGCATAGTTGGCCTGCCCCGCTGTGCCGAGCGTGCCGGCCAGGGAGGAGAAGAGCACGAAGGCGGACAGGTCGAGATCGCGGGTGAGTTCGTGCAGATGCCAGGCCGCGTCAAGTTTGGGCCGGAACACGGTGTCGAGTCGCGTCGGGTTGAGGCCGGGAATGACCGCGTCGTCGATCACACCGGCAGCGTGTATGACGGCGGTGAGCGGATGTTCCTCGGGTACGGAGTCGAGCATGTCCGCGAGCTGGTCCCTGTCGGCGACGTCGCAGGCGGCAATCGTCACGGTTTCGGCGCCCAGTGTGATCAGTTCGTCTACGAGGTCGTCGGCCCCGTCCGCATCCCGGCCGCGTCGGCTGCTGAGCAGCAGATGCTTCACGCCGTGCTCGGAGACCAGGTGCCGTGCAAGCAGGCTTCCGAGAGTTCCGGTGCCTCCCGTGATGATCGTGGTGCCCTCGGGGTTGCTGGGGGCAGGCAGGGTGAGCACGATCTTGCCGGTGTGTTTGGCCTGGCTGAAGTGTCGGAAGGCTTCGGGTGCCCGGTGGATGTCCCACGCGGTGACGGGAAGCGGCCGGAGCGCCCCACTGTCGAACAGCCAGACGAGCTCGGTCAGCATTTCCTGGATGCGGTCAGGGCCCGCGTCCAGCACGTCGTACACCTGGTAGTGGACGTCCGAGTACTCAGCGGCGATCTCCTGTGCGTCGCGGATGTCGGTCTTGCCCATCTCCAGAAAGCGACCGCCGCGCGGCAACAGGCGCAGGGAGGCGTCGATGTACTCCCGGGCCAGGGAATTGAGCACGACGTTCACGCCCTGGCCATCTGTCGCGTGGAGGAACTGCTGCTCGAAGTCCAGTTCCCGCGACGACGCGATATGCGCGTCGTCCAGGCCGAGCGCCCGCAGCGTGGCCCACTTGCCCGGACTGGCCGTGCCGTACACCTCTACGCCCCAGTGCTGGGCGAGCTGGAGTGCGGCCATGCCGACACCGCCGGTCGCAGCGTGCAGCAGAAGGGATTCCCCTGCCCTGATTCCGGCGAGGTCGGCGAGGCCGTAGTAGGCGGTAAGGAACACGACCGGCAGGCCGGCGGCCTCGGCGAAGGAGAAGCCCTTGGGCATCGGGGCGAGCAGGCGCGCGTCGGCCACGGTGATCGGCCCCATGCCGCCCGACATGAGGCCCATGACACGGTCTCCCGGGGCGAAGGCGCTGACTCCTGGACCGACTTCCAGGACGACACCGGATCCTTCGCCCGCCGCCGGGCGTTCGTCGTCCGGCACCATGCCAAGAGCCAGGAGAATGTCCCGGAAGTTCAGTCCGGCCGCTCGCACGGCGATCCGTACGTATCCGGACCGCAGCGGTTCCCGGACCTCGGGGCAGGCGTCGAAGGCCAGGCCCTCAAGTCCTCCCTTGCCGGTGAGATTCAGCCTCCAGGTCGGTTCGCCCTCGGGCGGTGCGAGGACCGTGGAGGTGTCGGCCCTGGCCAGTCGAGCCGCCTGTACGACCCCGTGGCGCACGGCGAGTTGAGGTTCTCCGCTTCTCAGTGCTGCCGGCAGAGCGGCGGCCGACTCGGTCTGGGAGTCCAGGTCGAGGAGACCGAACCGTCCGGGCTCTTCCGACTGGGCGGAGCGCAGGAGGCCCCAGACCGCGGACGCGTCGGGAGCGGCGGTGTGCTCACCACCGTGAACGGCCACGGCGTCCCGGGTCACGACGACCAGCCGTGCACCGGCGAACCGTTCGTCGGCCAGCCACTCCTGTGCCAGGGCGAGCACCCGGGCTGCTGTGTCGTGCGCACCGGTTGCGGGATCGGTGTCCGCCGGGCGTGGGGGGACGGTGAACAGGACGTCCACGGGCAGCGGCAGGCCTGAGGCGACGGCCTCTCCGAGTGCGGCCAGGTCGGGGAAGGCTGCCGGGCTTGCTCCGCCGAGCGCCGCGCTCAGGGCCTCGGTGAGGCCGAACGGGTCGTCGCCGAGCAGTGCCGCGTCGAATCCCTCCCGGTCGGGACCGGTCGCGTCCGGGACGGTCGCGTCCGGGACGACGTGGCCGTCCGCCTCCGGCAGATCGGATATGCCGGTCCAGTCGACCTGGAACAACTGGTCGGTCCCCTTGGCCGACGACGGGGACGCCGCGGCACGTCGCAGTTCGTCCAGCGGGATGGGCCGTGCCGTGAGCGATTCGACAGTGAGGACGGGGGCGCCCTCGATATCGTCGAGCCTAAGGGAAACAGTGTCGGTGCCCGCGGACGTCACACTGACCCGCAGGTCCCGTGCTTCGTCGGCGTGCAGGCGTATCCCGCTCCAGGAGAACGGCAGCATCACCTGATCGGACGCGTCGTCGTCCCCGGTCGCGAGCGCCAGCGGGTGCAGGGCGCTGTCGAGCAGCCCCGGGTGGATGCCGAAGCCCGTCGCCGGGACGTCGTCGGGCAGGCTGATCTCCGCGTACGTGTTTCCGTCCAGCCGCCATGCGGCCCGCAGCCCCTGGAAGGCCGGGCCGTAGGTGAATCCGATGTCCGCGAGGAGGTCGTAGGCGTCGTCGACGGGCAGCAATCGGGCCCCGGCCGGCGGCCATGCGGTGGGTTCGGCGCTGGGCTGCGCGGAGTCGTTCTCCGTGTCTGCTGTGGCGAGGATGCCGGTCGCATGCCTGGTCCAGGGCGCGTCCGCGGCCTGTCCGTCGTCTGCGGACCGCGAGTGGACCGTGACGGAGCGGCGGCCCTTGCCGTCGTCGTCCCCTGTCATGACCTGTATCCGGACCGCTTCCCTTCCGGGGCCCAGCACCAGCGGTGCCTCGATCGTGAGTTCCTCGACCGTGCCGCAACCCACCTGCTCGGCGGCGTGCAGCGCGAGTTCGACGAACCCGGCGCCCGGCAGCAGAACCGCACCTCCGACCTCGTGATCGGCCAACCAGGGGTGGGTGGCGCAGGACAGGAGGCCGGTGAACACCGTGCCCTGACCGCCGGCCAGTTCGACTGCCGCGCCCACCAGCCCGTGCTGCGATGTGGTCAGTCCGACCGACCCGACGTCCCCTGTCTCTGCCGGGACGTCGAGCCAGTAGCGGTCCCTCTGGAACGCGTACGTGGGCAGCGTCACCTTCTTCGCCCGGCACCCCTCGAACAGCACCGGCCACTTCACCTCCGCCCCGTTCACCCAGGCCTCGGCCACCGAGGCGAAGAAGCGTTCCCGTCCCCCCTCGTCACGGCGCAGGCTGCCGACGGCCGCGCCGCTCACCCCGGCCGACTCCAGCGTCTCGTCGACACCGAAGGTGAGGACGGGGTGGGCGCTGGCCTCGATGAACAGGTGGTGTCCGGTGCCGATGAGGCTGCGCGTTGCCTCCTCGAAGCGGACGGTGTGGCGGAGGTTGTCGTACCAGTAGTCGGCGTCCAGCGCCCGGTCGGCAGGGAGGAGTCCACCGGTGAGGGTGGAGTAGAACGGCACGTCGGGCGCACTGGGTGTGATGCCGGCGAGCAGGTCCAGCAGCTCTTCGTGAATCACCTCGACCTGCGGTGAGTGCGAGGCGTAGTCCACCGGGATCCGCCGTGCCTGGACGGCGTCCTTCTCGCAGGCAGCCATCAGACGGTCGAGGGCCTCGGGCGCACCGGAGACCACGGTCGAGGAGGGGCCGTTGACGGCGGCGACTCCGAGGTCCCGGTCGGTGGCCGTGTAACGGGTTTCGACATCGGTCACGGGAAGCGTCACTGACACCATTCCGCCGCTCCCGGCCAGACTGCGCAGGACCTTGCTGCGGAGGGCGACGATGCGGGCGGCGTCGTCGAGACCGAGCGCACCCGCCACATACGCGGCAGCGATCTCCCCCTGCGAATGACCCACCACAGCGGCCGGCCGCACACCGTACGACTTCCACAACGCAGCCAACGACACCATCACCGAGAACAGAACCGGCTGCACCACATCCACCCGGTCCAACGACGCCGCACCCTCACGCCCCCACAACACATCCTCCAACGACCAATCCACATACCGCGA
>NZ_JBHVWF010000258.1:0-5944 GCF_042882365.1 Streptomyces sp. NPDC058221
CAACGCGTCCCGGTCGGCCGCATCGCACGCCAGCACCTCCGCGGACGCGCCTGCTTCGGCCAGTTCGCGCTGCAGCTCGGCCATGCCGTCGGCGGCGGGCCCGCGTCGGCTGAGCAGCACCAGTTCCCGCACCCCGTGCGCCGACACCAGGTGCCGGGCGACGACACCGCCCAGCGCACCGGACGCCCCGGTGACCAGCACCGGACCGTTCCCGAACGCCGGGGCGGCGTCGGCGGAGACCTGCGACCGGACCAGCCGCGGGATGCGAACCGAACCGTCGCGGACGGCCCATTGCGGCTCGCCGGTGGCCAGCCCGGCGGTCAGCTGCTCCGCGCCCGCACTCATCGGAAGGTCCGCCAGCACGAACCGCCCCGGATGCTCCGACTGGGCCGTACGCACCAGACCCCACACCGGCGCGACCCGCACGTCCACGGTCTCACCGGCGGACACACCCACCGCGCCCCGCGTCACCACGATCAGCCGCGACGAGGCCAGCCGCTCATCGGTAACCCATCGCTGCACCAGAGTGAGTACGTCGGTCAGCAACGCCCGTACGCGGTCCGGCACCGAACTGCCCTCGACGGGAGCGCACTCCAGCACCACCGTGCCGGGAACAGCGGACCCGGAAGCCAGCAGCGCCTCCACATCCGTGAATGCGACACCTCCGTCGGCGAGAAGGCCACCGTCCCGGCCCAGCACCGCCCATGATCCGGCCCCAGCCGGGACGCCGTCGGCCGAAGCCACCCACTCCATCTCGAACAACGAGTCGGCGCCGGTCGCCGCAGCAGCCGCGCCCATCGCCGCGGCCACCTGCTCGTGCGACATCTCGCGCACCGTCAGCGACTCGACGGCGGCCACCGGCGCGCCCATCGGGTCGGCCGCGGTCACGGAGAAGCTGTCGGGGCCGGCCGGGGCTATCCGCACCCGCAGTGCCGTGGCACCGACCGAGTACAGGGAGACACCCGACCAGGCGAACGGCAGCCGGGTGGCGCCGTCGGCGGCGAGGGACGTCAGGCCGATCGGGTGGAGGGCGGCGTCGAGGAGGGCCGGATGCAGGCCGAACCCGTCGACGCCGGACGTCTGCTGTTCGGGCAGGGCGACCTCGGCGAACAGTTCCTCTCCGCGTCGCCAGGCGCGCAGCAGGCCCTGGAATGCGGGGCCGTAGTCGTAACCGCGGTCCGCGAGGCCCTCGTAGAAGCCCTCCACGTCCACTGGTTCGGCGTCATGTGGCGGCCAGACGGTGAAGCCGTCCGACGGGGCCGGGGCAGGTGCGCCCGGGTTGAGGAGGCCAGTGGCATGGCGGGTCCAGCCGGTGTCGGCGCTCTGGACGTCCTGCGGGTCGGGCTGCGGCCGGGAGTACACATGGACGGGCCGTGCCCCGCGTTCGACGGGCGCACCGACGGTGACCTGGACCTGTACTGCGCCCTCGGGCGGCAGGACCAGCGGCGTTTCGAGGATGAGGTCGTCGACGCGACCGCAGCGGGCCTCGTCACCGGCACGAAGCGCCAGCTCCACCAGGGCGGTGCCCGGCACGAGCGTCACCCCGCCCACGGCATGGTCGGCCAGCCAGGGCTGGGCAGCCGGGGACAGCCGGCCGGTGAGCAGAACGCCGTCGCCCTCCGCGAGGGCGACCGACGCCCCGAGCAGCGGATGGTGGGCTGCGCCGAGCCCGGCCGCGTTCATGTCACCGGTGCCGGCCGGGGCGTCGAGCCAGTACCGCTGCCGCTGGAAGGCGTAGGTGGGCAGGTCCACCCGCTTCTTCTCGACTCCTTCGAGGACGGTCGCCCAGTCGACGGATGTACCGGCCGCGTGCAGTCGGGACACTGCCGTGAGCAGGGTCTTCTCCTCCGGTTGGGCGCGGCGGAGTACGGAGACGACGACGGCTGTACCGCCCGGAGCGGCCACGTCGGCTTTACCGTCGGCCTCCGGGCCCGCCGGACGGTCCATCCGGTCCAGGGTCTGCTGGACCATCGGCAGCAGCGCCGCCGACGGGCCGATCTCGACCCACCGGCCGACGCCCTGCGCGTGGAGGGCGGTGACGGCGTCGGCGAAACGGACGGTGGCGCGGACGTGGGTGACCCAGTAGTCGGCCGTCCGCATCTCATCCGGGTCCGTGGCGCCGGTGACGGTCGACACGATCGGGATGTCCGGCTCGTGGAAGGTAAGCCCTTGGACGGTGCGCCGGAACTCGTCGAGCATCGGTTCCATCAGAGGGGAGTGGAAGGCGTGGCTGACCCGGAGCCGCTTGGTGCGGCGGCCGCGTTCACTGAGCAGGGCGACGATGTCCTGTACGGCCTGGTCCGCGCCGGAGAGGACGACCGCTCCGGGCGCGTTGACGGCGGCCAGCCCCACCTCGTGCTCGTGTCCGGTGAACAGCGGCAGGACCTCGTCGGCGCCGGCCTCGACGGCGACCATGGTCCCGCCGGTGGGGAGTTGTTGCATGAGCCGGCCGCGCGCGGCGACCAGTGTGCAGGCGTCCTCCAGGGAGAGGATCCCCGAGACATGGGCGGCGGCGATCTCACCGATGGAGTGTCCGGTGAGTACGTCGGGCCGGATGCCCCACGACTCCAGGAGCCGGAAGAGGGCGACCTCCAGGGCGAAGACGGCGGGCTGGGTGCAGCCGGTGGTGTCGAGTGCCGTTTCCTCCGTGGTGCCAGGTGCAGCGAACATCACCTCGCGCAGGGGTCGTTCGAGCAGGGGGTCGAGTACGGCGCACACCGCGTCGAGGGCCTCCCGGAACCGCGGGAATCGGTCGTGGAGCTCACGTCCCATGCCGGCCCACTGCGAACCCTGCCCGGAGAAAAGGAACGCTGTCGCACGCGGTGTCGCCCTGCCCGTCACGCCATCGGCCGCACCTTCGGCGAACCGTGCTACGGAGTCGAGGAGTTCGGCGCGATCGGTGCCGAGTGCGACGAATCGGTGGGAGAGCGCGGAACGCGTGGCACCGAGCGAGTACGCGACGTCTGCGGCGCTGAGTTCGGGGCGGGCGAGCAGGTGCGCGTGCAGCCGGGCCGCCTGAGCGCGCACCGCGTCGGCGCTGCGCGCCGAGACCGGCCAGGGAAGGAGGGCGGGGGTGACGACGGGCTTCCCGTCACTGTCTGCCTCGGCCGCCGACTCCGGCGCCTGCTCGATGATCACATGCGCGTTGGTGCCGCTGACTCCGAACGACGACACCGCCGCCCGGCGCGGCGCCGTGGTCTCGGGCCAGGGCGTCGCCTCGGTGAGAAGCCGTATCGCACCGGCCGTCCAGTCGACCTGCTGCGACGGTTCCTCTGCGTGCAGGGTGCGGGGGAGGATGCCTTCGCGGAGTGCCATGACCATTTTGATGATGCCGCCGACGCCGGCGGCGGCCTGGGTGTGTCCGATGTTGGACTTCAACGACCCCAGCCACAAGGGACGTTCCTCGGACCTTCCCTGCCCGTAGGTCGCCTGGAGCGCCTGAGCCTCGATGGGGTCACCCAGTGATGTGCCTGTGCCGTGTCCCTCGACCGCGTCGACCTGTGTGGTCGTGAGGTTCGCGGTGGTGAGTGCTTGGCGGATGACGCGTTGTTGGGAGGGGCCGTTGGGTGCGGTGAGGCCGTTGGATGCGCCGTCCTGGTTGACGGCGCTGCCCCGGACGACGGCGAGGATGGGGTGGCCCAGGCGTTCGGCGTCGGAGAGGCGTTCCACGAGGAGCATGCCGGCGCCCTCGGCCCAGCCGGTGCCGTCGGCACCCGCACCGAACGCCTTGCACCTGCCGTCGGGAGCGAGCCCCCGCTGCCGACTGAACTCCACGAACGTGTCCGGAGTCGCCATCACGGTCACCCCGCCCGCCAGGGCAAGGCTGCACTCCTCCTGCCGCAGTGCCTGGATGGCGAGGTGCAGCGCGACCAGCGACGACGAGCAGGCCGTGTCGACGGTGACTGCCGGGCCCTCCAGGCCGAAGGTGTAGGCGACACGGCCGGTCGCGATGCTGCCGGCGCTGCCGTTCCCGACGTACCCCTCGACACCCTCCGGCAGCGCGGCGGCGCCCGCGCCGGTGCCGAAGCGCGCGCCGTAGTCGTGGTACATGATGCCGGCGAAGACGCCGGTGCGGCTGCCGCGCAGGGTGGCGGGGTCGATGCCGGCCCGTTCGAACGCTTCCCACGACGTCTCCAGCAGCAGTCTCTGCTGGGGGTCCATGGCCAGTGCCTCGCGCGGTGAGATCCCGAAGAACGCCGGGTCGAACTCGGCGGCGCGGTGCAGGAACCCGCCCTCACGGGAATACGTCTTGCCGGTGCTCGACGGGTCCGGGTCGTAGAGGGCGTCCATGTCCCAGCCGCGGTCCTCGGGCATGACGTCGATCGCGTCCCTGCCCTCGGCGACCAGCTTCCACAGAGCCTCCGGAGACTCGACACCACCCGGGTACCGGCACGCCATCCCGACGATCGCGATGGGCTCGTGCCGAGCCGCCTCGGCCTGTCCGAGACGGTGCCGAGCCTCCGCCAGATCGGTCGTCACCCGCTTGAGGTAGTCACGCAGCTTCTGCTCGTTGGACATCAGTCAGTCACCATTCGAGTCGTCGTCGGAGACGATCGGAGTCCGGCATCGGGGGATGGGCATCGAGGGCGGCCGCCCCACGGAAGGGGCGGCGGCTTGGGGGCAGCAGGTCGGAGGGGAATGGCGCTCAACCGAGTTCGTTGTCGATGAAGGAGAAGATCTCGTCGTCCGTCGCCGCGTCCATCTTGTCGGCGACCCGTTCGGCCTCCGCCGGCCGCGCCGCCCCGTCGAAGCGGGCGAGCAGGGCGGTGAGGCGCCGCTGGATGTCGGTGCTCTCCTCGTCGGTCGGATCGACGTCAGTCAGCATCTGCTCGATCCGGTCGAGTTCGCCGAGCAGTCCCTTCGGACCCGACGCGGGCAGGTCCGGCATCTGTGTGCGCAGATGGCGGGCCAGGTCGGCGGAGGTCGGGTAGTCGAAGACAACCGTGGCGGCCAGCTTCAGACCGGTGGCCGTGTGGAGCCTGTTGCGCAGCTCCACCCCCGTGAGCGAGTCGAACCCGAGATCCTTGAAGGCGCGCTCGGGCTCGACCGTCGCGACGGAAACGTGTCCCAGGACCCCGGCGACCTCCGTGCGGACCAGGTCCAGCAGATGCGCCGTCCGCCGGGTCTCGCTCATCGCCGTCAGCCGCTCGACAAGGTCCCCGCCGGAGCCCGTCGCCGCTCGGACCGCTGCCTGCCGCCGCGCCCTGGCAGGCACCAGTGCCCGCAGCACGGCGGGCACACCTTCGGAACGAGCCCGCAGGGCACGGAGGTTGAGCCGCGCTGGTACGAGGAGGCCCGAGGCGTCGTCCCCGACTGCTTTGTCGAGCAGTGCGAGGCCTTCGGTCTGGGTGAGTGATTCGACGCCGAGGCGTGCGATTCGTCGTGCGTCTGTTTCGGTGAGTTCGGCGGTCATGGTGCTGTTGGTGGCCCAGAGGCCCCAGGCGAGGGAGAGGCCGGGGAGTCCTTGGGCGTGTCTTGTCTGGGCGAGGGTGTCGAGGAAGGTGTTGGCGGCGGCGTAGTTGGCTTGGCCTGCGTTGCCGAGGATTCCGGCGGCGGAGGAGAACAGGACGAAGGCGGTCAGGTCGTGGTTTCGGGTGAGTTCGTGCAGGTTCCAGGCGGCGTCGACCTTCGGCCGCAGCACCGTGTCGAAGCGGGATGCGCTCAAGGCCTCCAGCACACCGTCGTCCAGAACACCCGCCGCGTGGATCACGGCGGTCAGTCCGCGTCCGTCCAGAACCTGTGCCAACGCGTCCCGGTCGGCCGCATCGCACGCCAGCACCTCCGCGGACGCGCCTGCTTCGGCCAGTTCGCGCTGCAGCTCGGGGATGCCGTCGGCGGTGGGTCCGCGGCGGCTGAGGAGCAGGAGTTTCTTCACGCCGTGTGCTGATACCAGGTGTCGGGCGACGAGTCCGCCCAGTGCGCCGGTGGCTCCGGTGATGAGTAC
>NZ_JBHVWF010000259.1:0-5776 GCF_042882365.1 Streptomyces sp. NPDC058221
CCGGGTGTAAAAGGACCGGGTGTTCGCCGCTGGCCAGGGCCGCGCGGCCGGGGGGGGGGCCCCCCGCGGTGTGGGCCCCCCCCGCCGCCGCGCGTGCGGCACGGCAGGATGAGCAACCGTGACCGTCATCCACGTCCCCGGTTCCAAGTCCGTCACCGCGCGCGCCCTCTTCCTGGCCGCCGCCGCGAACGGCACCAGCACACTCCTGCGCCCGCTGAGCTCCGACGACACCGAGGGCTTCGCCGCAGGGCTCACCGGCCTCGGCTACGACGTGGTGCGGGAGGCGGACCGCTGGACCATCGAGGGACGCCCGTCCGGGCCCGCCGCCACCGACGCCGACATCTACTGCCGCGACGGCGCGACCACGGCCCGCTTCCTGCCCACCCTCGCCGCGGCCGGCGCGAGCGGCAGCTACCGCTTCGACGCCTCCGCGCAGATGCGCCGCCGCCCCCTCGCCCCGCTCACCGAGGCGCTGCGGACACTCGGCGTCGACCTCCACCACGAGGAGGCCGAGGGCCACCACCCGCTGCGGATCACCGCCGCGGGCATCAAGGGCGGCGAACTGACCCTGGACGCCGGGCAGTCCAGCCAGTACCTCACCGCGCTGCTGATGCTCGGACCGCTGACGGAGACCGGACTCCGGATCACCGTCACCGATCTGGTGTCGGCGCCCTACATCGAGATCACCCTGGCGATGATGCGCAGCTTCGGCGTCGAGGTCACCCGCGGCGGCCCGGACAACGCCGTCTTCACGGTGCCGCCCGGCGGCTACCGGGCCACCACGTACGCCGTCGAACCGGACGCCTCCACCGCGAGCTACTTCTTCGCCGCGGCGGCCCTCACCGGCCAGGAGGTCACCGTCCCCGGGCTGGGGAAGAACGCCCTCCAGGGAGACCTGCGGTTCGTCGACGTGCTGCGCCGGATGGGCGCCGAGGTACATACGAGCGCCGAGTCCACCACGGTCCGCTCCACCGGGACGCTCCGCGGCCTCACCGTCAACATGCGGGACATCTCCGACACCATGCCGACGCTGGCGGCGATCGCTCCGTACGCCTCCGGCCCTGTGCGCATCGAGGACGTCGGCAACACCCGGGTGAAGGAGTGCGACCGGCTGGAGGCATGCGCAGGGAACCTGCGGCGGATGGGCATCACCGTCGCGACCGGTCCGGACTGGATCGAGATCCGGCCGGGCACCCCGAAAGCCGCCGGGATCGCCACCCACGGCGATCACCGCATCGTCATGTCGTTCGCCGTAGCCGCTCTGCGGACCCCCGGCATCAGCTACGACGACCCCGGGTGCGTACGCAAGACCTTCCCCCGGTTCCACGAGGTGTTCGCCGACTTCGCGAAGCCGACGAGCTGACGGTGAACGGGCCGGGAAATCCCGGGCACGGGCCGGCGGGGGAGGGATAGGCTCCGCGGCATGATGTCCGCTTCCGATGTGCTCTCTGTCCTGTCGGCGCTCGGCGAGGCCGGTACGGACGTGGTGATCGCCGGCGGCTGGGGAATCGACGCGCTGATCGGCGAGGAGACCCGCGACCACCAGGATCTCGACCTGCTGTTCCGCCAGGAACAGGAACCCGCCCTCGTCGCCGCCCTGGCGGCCGCCGGTTATGCGCAGACGCTCGACTGGCGCCCCGCACGGTTTGTCCTCAGCCACGAGTCCGGGCTCGAAATCGATCTGCACCCCCTGCGGTTCGCCCCCGACGGCTCCGCGGTCCAGTCGTCGCTCGACCCGCAGGAGCCCTTTCACTACCCGGCGGAGTGCTTCGTCACCGGCGCCATCGGCGGAACAGCGGTGCGCTGCATCTCGGTGGGCCGGCAGGTCGAGTTCCACCGGGACTACGAGCCCCGCCCGGCCGATCTGCACGACATGGCCCAGCTCCGCAGAGTGTTCGGCGTCACGACGCATTTCTGAGCGCGACGGGCCCGCCGGTGCGCGGGACCTGCGGCATGAAGCACAATCGGGCGTCGGCCAGGAGCACGACGGACAACGGGACATCAGCGAATGGGGACAGGCATGTACGGGGCGAGGAACCTGCCGGGACGGCGCCGGGCGGCCGTCGTCGGCATGGCGGCCGCGCTGGCTCTGGGCGTATCGGCCTGCGGCAGCGACGACGACAGCGCGGGCGGCTCCGCCGGTGCCGGCAAGGACGGCAAGTCCTCGGCCGGATCCTCCGCGCCCGGGGCGCGCGACGAGGCGCGGCTGAAGGCCGCCTCCTTCACCGACGGCGAGAAGGCCGGTTCCTACACCGCGTCCGAGTACGCGCTCGACGGTCCCCTCAGCGACGCCTACACCGCCGACCCGGCCGGCTGCCAGCCGCTCGTCAGCCTCGCCGGGGAGGTCAGCGACCCCGACCCCACCGCCCAGGTGCAGCGCAAGGCCGACATCCCGGCCGAGATGGTCTCAGTCACCACCGACATCACCCTGCGCAGTTACGGGAAGGGCGGGGCCGACAGCGTCATGAAGGCACTCGGCAAGGCGGGCAAGGACTGTGCCGGAGGCTTCACCGAGCAGCGGGCCGTCGCCCGCGCGAAGTACCTGAAGGTCGAGCCCGCCAAAGCCCCCGCATTCGCGTCCGAGACCGACGGGGTCAAGGCGTACCGCTTCACCATCCTTGACGTGAAGGGGCAGGACAAGCTGTACGAGTACCTCACCGTCGTCCGCTCGGGCTCGACCACCCTCGCCTTCCGGGCGGAGATCAGCTCCACCAAGGACATCGGTGGTGTGCCGCCGGAGATCATGGCCGCCCAGTGGTCGAAGTTCCGCGCGGCCAAGGGCTGAGGCCCCGGTGAGCGAGCTGCCACGACCCGGCGCCGGGGGCGCACGGTCCACGCGCCCGGCGGATGCGGCAACAATGGGGGGCATGAGCGACAGCCCTGCCCCCCTCGCCGACCCGCACCTCGTCTTCGACGCCGTGGAAGGCCGCCGGGATCTCGTCATCCTCGGCTCCACCGGGTCCATCGGCACCCAGGCCATCGACCTGGTGCTGCGCAATCCCGACCGTTTCCGTGTCACCGCGCTGTCGGCGGCGGGCGGCCGGGTCGCCCTCCTCGCCGAACAGGCGCGCCAACTGCGGGTGGACACGGTCGCGGTGGCCTCTCCCGAAGCCGTGCCCGCGCTGCGCGAGGCGCTGCGTCAGGAGTACGGAACGCAGGAGCAGCCCCCCGAGATCCTGGCCGGACCGGAGGCCGCCACGGAACTGGCGGCCAGTGAGTGCCACACCGTGCTGAACGGGATCACGGGTTCGATCGGCCTCGCCCCCACGCTGGCCGCCCTCAAGGCGGGCCGCACCCTGGCACTCGCCAACAAGGAATCGCTGATCGTCGGCGGTCCGCTGGTCAAGGCGCTGGCCGCGCCCGGGCAGATCATCCCGGTCGACTCCGAGCACGCCGCTCTCTTCCAGGCGCTCGCGGCAGGCAAGCGCGCCGATGTGCGCAAGCTCGTCGTCACCGCGTCCGGTGGCCCGTTCCGCGGCCGCACCAGGAGCGAGCTCGCTGACGTCACGAAGGAACAGGCTCTCGCCCACCCGACCTGGGCCATGGGCCCGGTCATCACGATCAATTCGGCGACCCTGGTCAACAAGGGCCTTGAGGTCATCGAGGCGCACCTCCTCTACGACATCCCGTTCGACCGGATCGAGGTCGTGGTCCACCCCCAGTCGTACGTTCACTCCATGGTGGAGTTCACCGACGGCTCCACCCTCGCCCAGGCCACCCCGCCCGATATGAGCGGACCGATCGCCATCGGCCTCGGCTGGCCGCAGCGGGTCCCCGACGCCGCCCCCGCCTTCGACTGGTCGAAGGCCTCGGCCTGGGAGTTCTTCCCGCTGGACACCGAGGCCTTCCCGTCCGTCGGGCTCGCCCGGCACGTGGGCACCCTGGGCGGCACCGCACCGGCGGTGTTCAACGCCGCCAACGAGGAGTGTGTGGACGCGTTCCTGGCCGGGCGGCTGGCATTCAACGGCATCATGGACACCGTCACCGCGGTGGTGGCCGAACACGGAACGCCCCCGACGGGAACTTCCCTCACCGTCGCGGACGTCCTTGAAGCGGAGGCCTGGGCACGGACCCGGGCCCGGGAACTCTCGGCCAAGGCCGCAGCGGAGGCGCGCGCATGAGTATGACGTCGGTCCTGTTGACCGTTCTGGGTATCGCCGTCTTCGTCATCGGACTGCTTTTCTCCATCGCCTGGCACGAGCTGGGACACCTCTCGACAGCGAAGCTCTTCGGCATCCGCGTCCCCCAGTACATGGTCGGCTTCGGCCCGACGATCTGGTCGCGCAAGAAGGGCGACACCGAGTACGGGTTCAAGGCCATCCCGGCGGGCGGCTACATTCGCATGATCGGGATGTTCCCGCCTGGGCCCGACGGCCGGATCGAGGCACGTTCCACGTCGCCGTGGCGCGGCATGATCGAGGACGCCCGGTCGGCCGCCTTCGAGGAGCTGGAACCGGGGGACGAGAAGCGCCTCTTCTACACGCGCAAGCCGTGGAAGCGCATGATCGTCATGTTCGCCGGACCGTTCATGAACCTGATCCTGGCTGTCGCGATCTTCCTCGGCGTGGCCATGACCTTCGGGTTCCAGACGCAGACGACCCAGGTCGCCGGCGTCCAGAAGTGCGTGATCTCGCAGAGCGAGAACCGGGAGACCTGCAAGACGTCCGACCCGGTCTCGCCCGCACAGGCGGCCGGGCTCCGGGAGGGCGACAAGATCGTCGCCTTCAACGGCACCAGGATCGACGAGTGGTCCACGCTCTCCGACCGGATCCGCGACACGATCGGCCCCGCCACCATCACCGTCCAGCGCGACGGCCGGGAAGAGACCCTGCACGCCGTGCTCAGGAAGAACGCGGTGGCGAAGAAGGACTCCGACGGTGAGGTCGTCCCCGGGAAGTTCATCTCCGCCGGCTATCTGGGATTCGCGGCGCAGACGGAGATCATCCCGCTCTCCTTCGGCGACTCGGTCGTCCGCATGGGCGACATGATCGAGAACGGTGTCGATTCGATCATCGACCTGCCGTCCAAGATCCCCGCCCTCTGGAGCGCGGCCTTCTCGGACGGCGACCGCGCGGCCGACTCCCCGGTGGGCGTCGTCGGCGCGGCCAGGATCGGCGGCGAGGTGATGACGCTGGACGTCCCGGCGCAGAACCAGATCGCGATGATGCTGTTCCTGCTGGCCGGCTTCAACCTCTCGCTGTTCCTCTTCAACATGCTGCCGCTGCTGCCGCTCGACGGCGGGCACATCGCGGGAGCGCTGTGGGAGGCGATCCGGCGGAACGCGGCGCGCGTCTTCAAGCGCCCAGACCCCGGCCCGTTCGACGTCGCCAAGCTCATGCCCGTCGCCTATGTGGTCGCGGGAATGTTCATCTGCTTCACCCTGCTCGTGCTGGTGGCCGATGTCGTCAATCCGGTCAAGATCTCCTGACCGGTGCGACGGACGTGCCTGCTGTAAACCGAGTGACGGCGGATGCGCATGATGCGTCCGGTCGCCCACATTTTGTGTGGCCGCCGGACGCCGTGTGCCTCAGGTTGCCCTCGGTGCCGTAACCTCGAAGGTCGGAGCCCGCCGATCTCGGGACCTTGATCCACACCTTGGGGATGCTCAGCGCATGACTGCGATTTCTCTCGGAATGCCTACCGTTCCGACCCAGCTCGCCGTACGGCGGGTCAGCCGCAAGATCCAGGTCGGGTCGGTGGCGGTCGGCGGGGACGCGCCGGTTTCGGTGCAGTCGATGACGACGACGCGTACGTCGGACATCGGTGCGACGCTGCA
>NZ_JBHVWF010000260.1:0-5711 GCF_042882365.1 Streptomyces sp. NPDC058221
GGGGGGTCCGCCTCCGGCGTGGCGCGCGGCGGGGGGCGGGGCCGGCGGGCCGCCGCCCGCGGGCCGCGCCGCTCCGCGGTGCGCGTCGCGCCGCGCCGTCCCGGGGGCGGGGCCCCCCCCCCCGCGTCCGGATCAGGTCAGATCAGGCCCTGTGCCAGCATCGCGTCCGCGACCAGCTCGAAGCCGGCGATGTTGGCGCCGACCACGTAGTTGCCGGGGCTGCCGTAACGCTCCGCCGTGGTGTAGCAGGAGTCGTGGATGTGGCGCATGATCTCCGCGAGCCGTTCCTCCGTGTGCGAGAACGTCCAGGAGTCGCGCGAGGCGTTCTGCTGCATCTCCAGGGCGCTGGTGGCCACGCCGCCCGCGTTGGCCGCCTTGCCGGGGGCGAAGGCCACACCGGCGTCCTGGAGGACGCGGACGGCCTCGGGGGTGGTCGGCATGTTGGCGCCCTCGGCGACCGCCTTCACGCCGTTGCTGACGAGGGCCAGCGCGTCGGCCTCGTGGAGTTCGTTCTGCGTGGCACAGGGCAGTGCCACATCGCAGGGGACGCTCCAGACGCCGTTGCCGGGTACGAAGACGGCCTCGGGACGGCGTTCGGCGTACTCGGAGACGCGGCCGCGGCCGGCCTCCTTGATCTCCTTGAGCAGGGCGAGGTCGATGCCCTTCTCGTCCACGACGTAACCGTCGGAGTCGGAGCAGGTCACCACCGTGGCGCCGAGCTGCTGGGCCTTCTCGATCGCGTAGATCGCGACGTTGCCCGAGCCCGAGACGACGATGCGCTGGCCGTCGAGGGCCTCGCCTCGGCTGCGGAGCATCTCGGCGGTGAACAGGACGCAGCCGTAGCCGGTGGCCTCGGTACGCACCAGGGCGCCGCCCCAGCCGAGGCCCTTTCCGGTGAGCACACCGGACTCGAAGCGGTTGGTGATCCGCTTGTACTGGCCGAAGAGGTAGCCGATCTCGCGTCCGCCGACACCGATGTCACCGGCGGGGACGTCGGTGTACTCGCCCAGGTGGCGGTGGAGCTCGGTCATGAACGACTGGCAGAACCGCATGATCTCGGCGTCCGAGCGGCCCTTCGGGTCGAAGTCGGAGCCGCCCTTGCCGCCACCGATCGGCATGCCGGTGAGGGCGTTCTTGAAGATCTGCTCGAATCCGAGGAACTTCACGATGCCGAGGTTGACCGAGGGGTGGAACCGCAGTCCGCCCTTGTACGGGCCGAGCGAGCTGGAGAACTCGACGCGGAAGCCGCGGTTGACGTGGATGTCGCCCGAGTCGTCCGTCCACGGCACCCGGAAGATGAGCTGGCGCTCCGGCTCGCATATGCGCTCGATGATCCGGGCGTCCACGAACTCCGGCCGCTGGGCCAGCACCGGGCCGAGCGTTTCGAGAACCTCCCGTACCGCCTGGTGGAATTCCTTCTCGCCCTGGTTGCGGCGGAGGATCTCCGCGTAGAGCGGTTCGATGACGCGGTTCGCGGCGGCGTGCGGGATTGCGGAGTCAGGGGTGGCCGGCATCTGATCAAGACCTTCCATGGGTCGGCTCATACGCGAAGACGCCCCCGTCCCGGGGGGCGCCAGGTCCCCCCTCCCCATTGAGGGCGTCACCCAGACGTCACGCGTACCGCGCTCACGAATGCGACGTACAGGACCGTTGTAGCGTACAGAGTGTCCCAGTCGCGCCCCTGAATACTCCACCGGCATCCACATGATGAATCCCGGTCCCCGACGTGCGCGGGCCTCAGTACTCCCGCGGGCGGCGCGTCATCCACAGACCCGCCGCCGAGGACAGGACGACCACGCCCGACACGACGCTCAGGGCGATGTTCAGCCCGCCCTGCTCGACCAGGACGTTGAGGGAGACGTTGGCGACGATCGCGGCGAGGAGCACGGTCCAGAGCAGCGGCTTCACGGGGTTCCTCCAGGGAGTCGGCCCCGGGCACGGGGCGGGTGACGCGGCCGGGGCGGTGTCCGGCTCGTCACCCATGCTTCCGTCCGGCGGCCCCGGGCACGAGGGTGCCGGCCCCCGGATCGGTGGTGCAGCCTGCTACACCACGGATCCGGCGCGCAGGGCGGCGGCGGTCGCCCTGGGGTCGTAGTCCGGTGCGACGCCGTCCACGAGCACCAGGTCGCCGGGGATGTTCCTGGTCCGCAGCGGGGCCAGCTCCTGGTAGGCGGGCGAGGTGTACCAGGCACGGGCGGCCTCGATCGTGGGGAACTCCAGGACGACGACGGCCCCCGGCCAGTCGCCCTCGACGACCTCGACCGGTGTGACGTGGACCAGGAAACGGCCCCCGTACGGGTCCATCGTCGACTGGATGCCGTCGATGTAGCCGATCACCTCCTGGTTGGGGAGACTGTCGGGCTGCAGGTGAGCAATCGCGTACGCGGTCATGGTTCCGTCCTCCGGTCTTCGTCCGCTGGTGCGCACCATGCTGCCGGGGACGGCGGGGAGCGTCGATTACCCCGGGAGTAAAAGGGGAGCGAGCTGCGCGGTCCGGGCCCGCGGTGACGGGTGATCAGACATGATGCCGTCATGAAGACATCACGGGGGACCCGCAGGGCGCGGGATCCTCACCGGCCTTACGGGCCAACGCCGTTGGCCGGAAATCCGCTGTCCGGAAACGGCCCCGCGCGCCCGCCGCACATACCCCGCAGTACGGCGGCGGCGGGGCGGCGCACACCGCCCCGGGCCGGGGAGATGCGCCGCTATCTCGCGGTGGGCCTCGACTGCTACCTCTGCCTGGTCATCGCCGGGTTACTCGCCCGGCCGCACGTGGACGCGACGCCGCTGCCGGGGGACGTCGCCCTGCTGCTCGGGCCGGTGCTCGCCCTCTCCTTCCTCAACCAGGTGGTGCTCACGGCTTTCGCCGGGGGCGGCGCCGGCAAGCTGATCATGGGCATACGGGTGGTGAGCCTGCCGGACGGCGGGCGCCCCGGGCCGGGGCAGCTGGTGCGGCGCTGGCTGCACGGCCTGTGCTGGCTGCCGCTCCAGCCCTGGTACGGACTGCGCGCCCACCACGCCCGCAAGGGGGACGGCCCGGGTCCCGCTCCGCGGTGCTGCGAGGAGGGCGATCCGTACGCGGAGCCGTGCGCCGACCCTGCGGGGGTGCGGCAGGTCCGCCGGAGCGATCTCGCGGCGCGCCGCCGCGCCGCCGGAAGGGCGGCGGCCTGAACCCTCGGGAAACGCGTACCGCCGGCCACGGACCCGTGGCACGGGCCGTGGACGACGGCGGAACCTGCGACGGCACCCGCGTCCGGCCGGTTCAGGCCGCGGCGTTCTCCGTGATGGTGACCTTGCCCTTGCGGATGGTCGCCAGCCGCGGCGCTCTGCGGGCGATCGAGCTGTCGTGGGTGACCATGATGAAGGTGAGCCCGTGCTCCTTCCACATGGTCTCCAGCACCTCCATGATCTCGTCGCGCATGGACTCGTCGAGGTTGCCGGTGGGTTCGTCGGCGAGCAGCACCTTGGGCTGCTTGACCAGGGCCCTGGCTATCGCCACCCGCTGCTGCTGGCCGCCGGACATCTCGCCGGGCAGATGCCCCAGCCGCTCGCCGAGACCGACCGAGTCGAGGGCCTCGGCCGCCCGTCTGCGCCGCTCCGACGCCTTGCCGCCCAGCGGCACGAGGGCGGTCTCGACGTTCTCCTGGGCGGTGAGTGTCGGGATGAGGTTGAAGCTCTGGAAGACGAAGCCGATGTTCTCCGCGCGCACCTTGGTGAGCTTGGCCTCGCTGAGCTTCGCGAGGTCGACCCCGTCGAGTTCGATGCTGCCGGCCGTGGGGCGGTCCAGGCCGCCGAGCATCTGGAGCAGCGTGGACTTGCCGCCGCCGGTGGGGCCCTGGATGACCAGCCGGCCGCCGTCCTCGATGGTCAGATCGACGCCGGCGAGTGCGTGGACGGTGGACTTGCCGCGCGGGTAGCGCTTGGTGACGCCTTGAAGCGTGTACATGGGTCAACTCCTGCTGGACGATGACCGCGAGCCCCGGCAGGGCGGCTCGCGGATCACGGGGACGGGGGTGGGGACACCCGGTTCGGCGGGCGTCCGGCGGCGGACTACTCGACGCGGCGCAGCGCGTCCGCGGGGCGCAGCCGGGAGGCGCGCCAGCCGCCGAAGGCGCCCGCGATCAGCCCGCCGGCCACGGCCAGGCCGACGGCGATCAGGATGATCGAGAGGGAGACCGGTGCGGTCAGCGCGATGTCGAGGGCCTTGGAGGCGCTCTGCCGGCCGCCCCCGCCCATCATTCCGCCGCGCATTCCGCCGCCACCGCCGCCGCCGCCCGAGGAGCCGAGCTGTGCGGTGAGGGTGGGGCTGACCGCGGTGACGACGTAGGCGCCGGCCAGACCGACCGCGATGCCGAGGACGCCGCCCATCAGCCCGTTGACGAGGGCCTCGCCGACGACCTGGCGGGTGACCCGGCCGCTCTTCCAGCCGAGGGCCTTGAGCGTGCCGAACTCGCGCACCCGGCGGCTGACCGCGGACGAGGTGAGCAGGCCCGCCACCAGGAACGCGGCGATCAGTACGGCGATGGAGAGCCACTTGCCGACGCTGGAGGCCAGGTCGGAGGCAGTGGACAGGGAGCCGGAGACGGTGTCCGCGAGATCGGCGGAGGTGGTGACCGTGGTGCCCGTGATGTTCTTCTGGATCGTGGACTTGACGCTGTCGATCTGCTGCGAGTCCGCGGCCTTCACATAGACCGTGGTGACCTTGTTCTTCGCGTCGGCGAGGGTCTGCGCCTGCTGGAGCGGGATGTAGAGGTTGGCGGCCGCGTCGCCGCTGTCGGCCGCCGAGACGCCGACGATCGTGAACTCGGTGCCGTGGACGGTCACCGTCTTGCCGACGGTGAGCTTCTTCTCCTTGGCGTAGGCGGCGTCGACGACGGCCACCTTGCCGTTGGTCTCGGTGCTCTTGAACGTCCGCCCCGAGGTGATCTTCGACGAGGTCAGCGGGCCCAGGTCCTGCTTGGTGACGTCGGTGCCGTAGACCGTGTAGGAGTTGACGTCGAAGGAGGCGCCGCCGCCCTTGACCTCACCCTGCGGCTGGCTGCTGCCGCCGCCTCCGGGGCCGCCGCGGCCGCCCTGGGACGTGCTGCCGCCCTCCTGCTTGAACTCACCGCGCTTGAACTGGCCGTCCACCTTCATGACGGTCACGCTCAGTCCGCCGACGGCGTCGGCGACGCCGTCCTGCTTGTCCACCTTGCCGACCGTGGTGGAGGCCAGCGTCTGGAAGCCCTGGACCATGACCCGGTCCGTGCTCTGGGTCGAGTCGTCGTCGTTCCCCTTGGCGTCGAACTCGAACTTGGGCCGCTCCGTGCCGGAACCGGGGGCCGCGGCCGCCTTGGTGACGGTCATGTCGGTGCCGAGGCCGTACAGCGATTCCAGGACCTTGTCCTGGGCCTTGCTCATGCCCGAGGAGACCGAGCTGACGATGATGACCAGCGCAATGCCGAGGCCGAGCCCCGAGGCGACGACGAGCGCCGCCTTTCTGCGGCGGCGCAGCTCGCGCCGGAGGTAGGTGAAGAACATGGCGCGAGGTTATGGACCGGTTGTGATGGTGGGTTAAGGCCACCATGAGATCCGGATGAGAACACCCACGAACGCCACAGGCGGCGGCACCCGGGTGGGGGGCCCCCGCCGGGTGGAGGGGACTTGGGGGCGACCGGGTGGGGCCCCGGAGGAGGTCGCCCGCTGAGGCCTGCGAGGCCCCCCAACACACG
>NZ_JBHVWF010000261.1:0-5655 GCF_042882365.1 Streptomyces sp. NPDC058221
CCACCCGCCACACCTCGTCGAAGAAGCCGCTGTGCTGGCCGGACAGCCCCTCGACCAGTCCCTGGAGCTCGTCCAGATCGCCGTCGGCCTCCAGCTGCGCCGCGATCGTGTCGACGGCCAGCCAGAAGATCATCGACTCCGGCGGCGCGGGCACGTCGGCGGCGCCCAGCTCCGCGAGCCAGACCCGGGCGAGACCGCCCAGCTCCGCGTCGTCGAGCACGGCGCGCACGGCGGGTTCGGCCTCCGCACCGGCCAGCGCGAGCGCCTGCTGGCAGTGCAGCCGGCGCAGCGGCGCCTGCGGGTCCTCGCCGCGCGCCGCGTCCAGGAGCTCGGCGGCCGCCGAGCCCGCGGCGCGTCCGGCGAGCCACAGTCCGACCTCGCTGCGGGCCGCCTCCTCCGGGTAGTACGCGATGCCTCCGAGGAGCCCGTCGGCACCCTTGTCCGCGAGGTCCCCGATCGCCGGGGCCGCCACGCCCGCGTCCAGCATCCGGGCCCGGACGCCGTACAGGCCGAGCGGGGTCAGCTTCACCATGCCGTACCGGGTGACGTCCTCGTCGTCGGCGGGCGGGGTGGCGTCCTCGCCCTCCTCGGCCAGCAGCGCCTCGTCCACCGGCCGGTACTCGACGATGCCGATGGGCTCCAGGACCCGGAACTGGTCGTCGAGACGCATCATCGCGTCCGAGACCTGCTCCAGGATGTCGTCGGTGGGCTCGCCCATGTCGTCGGGCACGATCATCGACGCGGCGAGCGCGGGCAGCGGTACGGGAGCGTCGCCCGCGGCGCTGTCGCCGACGGTGAGGAGATAGAGGTTGCCGAGCACCCCGTCGAGGAATTCGGCCTCCGTCTCCGGGTCCCAGTCCAGCGCGTCGAAGTCGATCGACCCGTCCTCGCCGACGAGGTCGGCGAAGTCGTCGAAGAAGGGGGCGGTGGCGTCGGCGTGGGCGGCCTCCAGGCCGTCGAGCCAGATCGCCAGGACGTCGCTCGGCGCACCGCCGGTCAGCAGCGCCAGGTTCTCGCCTGCGGTGACGGTGCCCTCCGCCTCCTCACCGAAGGCGTCCTCGTCGTCCGTGCCCGGTTCCGTCTCCTCGTCCACCTCCGGGTCCTCGACCTCGACGAGCCCGGTGTCGACCGCGAGCCGCCAGGCCTCGCTGGCCAGCGCCGCACCGTCCTCGTCGGGGGCGAGGCCGAGGTGTTCGGCCGCCGCGGGCAGCTGGGCGTCGACGAGTTCGCCACCGGCGCCGACCCTGGTGCCGGGCCCGGCCCAGCGGGCGAGCCGGACGGCGCGGGCGAGCAGCGGCGCGGCAAGCGCGTCCCGTGCCAGCTCCGCCTCGGTGTGCAGCCGTACCGGCGGCAGGGTGGGGCGCTCTGCGGACATCAGGGGGGTCTCCTAGGAACGTACGGGGCGTGCGCGCCGCCGGGGCCGGAGCTCCGGGCGCGTACGGGGACAGGCCGCCCAAGCGTAAACGTATTTCGCCGCACGCCGCCCGGAACCGGGGCAGGACCGCCGGGGCCCGCCCGCGGGGCTCCGGCGGCCGGCCCGCGGCCCGGCTGATTCACCGTCCCTGCGCGCCCGGCCGCAGGCTGAGCGCAGGGGTGTAGCGGCGCACGCCGCCGCCGGTCACCCCGGGGTAGGTCTGCACCCGCTCCCACTGCAGCGTCCGGGAACCGACGCCGTTCCCCGGAGCGGCCAGCGCGTCGATGTGGGCCTGTGTGCTCACCCATTCCGCGTAGTTGAGCACCCGGGTTCCGTCGGTGCTCACGTGGAAGTGTCCGGCGATGCCGCCGGGCGCGGGCGCCGGGTCCGTGCCGAGCGCCTCGAACACGCTGTCCACCCAGTCGCGTTGCCGTGCCCTGTCCGCCCCTTCGAACTCGACGTCGACGGTCACGACACATCCCGGTTCCCGGGCGTCGGACCCGTCGGGCGGCGTGGAGCGGTACAGCTCGTACGTGTGCAGTCCGAGCCGCTCGATGCCCGGCACGGCCGCGTCGACGTCGGCGTTGCGCTCATCCCGGCCGGTCCGGACGAAGGCCCGGTAGCTCTCCTCGTCCGGCCACTGCGAGTAGTGGAGGAGCGTCCTGCCGTCCTCACCGGCGCCGACCGTGTAGGAGAGCGGCCCGGGATGCGGCCACTCCCGGCTCGCCCAGGCCTCCCGGATGGCCTCGACGGCCTGCCGCTGCCGTTCGGGCGTACCGACGTCCCAGGTACTGGCCTTGACGATCCCCGCGTCCGCACGGGTGAAATCGGGCCGGGACACGAATTCCACGCTCATGGCTGCTCCCCTCGCGGGCGCTCCCCTGTGGTGCGCCCGTGACAGCCACCCTGATACGTGAAGTGCGATTGAGGTCAACAGCGGCCCGGCCCGTGGTCGTTAGGCTGACGAATCGGACAACGAACGGAGTACCGCATGTCGCTGCGGGTCGAGGGCATCACGCGCGAACAGCACCTGGCGTTTGTCGCCGGCCGGGGTTCCGTGAGCCATATGCAGGTTCCCTCGTGGGGCGAGGTGAAGCCCGACTGGCGCGCGGAGAGCATCGGCTGGTTCGAGGCGGGGCGGATCGTCGGCGCCGCGCTGGTCCTGTACCGCCCGATCCCCCGGGTGAAGCGGTATCTGGCTTATCTGCCGGAGGGCCCCGTCATTCCCTGGCACGAGGGCGATCTGCGGCCCTGGCTGGATCCGCTGGTGGCTCATGTCAAGGCGCGGGGCGCGTTCACGGTACGGATGGGCCCGCCGGTGGTCGTCCGGCGCTGGGAGGCGCAGACCGTCAAGGACGCCGTTTCCGACCCGGCCGCGCGCCGGCTGCGCGATGTCGAGCCGGACGTGATCGAGCCGGGGGCCGCCGAGGTGATGGACCAACTGCGCCGGCTGGGCTGGCAGCAGGGCGAGGACGGCGGCTCGGACGGCTTCAGCGCCGGACAGCCCAGGTACGTCTTCCAGGTGCCGTTCGCCGGGCTGTCGCTGGAGGAGATCCGCGGCGGGCTGAACCAGCAGTGGCGGCGCAACATCAAGAAGGCGGAGAAGGCGGGCGTCAAGGTCGTCGAGGGCGACCACGACGACCTTGAGGCCTTCTACGAGCTGTACCGCGAAACGGCCGGGCGCGACCGCTTCATCCCCCGCCCGCTGGTCTACTTCCAGCGCATGTGGACCGCGCTGCGCGCCGAGGATCCCGGACGGATGCGGCTCTATCTCGCGCACCACGACGGCGAGGTACTCTCCGCCGCGACGATGCTGACGGTCGGGACCCACGTCTGGTACTCGTACGGTGCCTCCACGAGCCGCCGGCGCGAGGTGCAGCCGAACAACGCGATCCAGTGGCGGATGATGAGCGACGCCCACGAACGGGGCGCGGCCGTCTACGACCTGCGCGGTATCACCGACACCCTCGACGAGAGCAACCACCTGATGGGCCTGCTGCGCTTCAAGGCCGGCACCGGCGGCCGGGCCGCCGAGTACGTCGGCGAGTGGGACTACCCGGTGAACAAGCTGCTGCACAAGGCCTTCGGCCTGTACATGGCCCGCCGCTGACGCCTCCGGCGGGAAGCTGCGCACCTCAGGACAGTTGAGCGCTCCTTCACCTTCAGCCGGAGCAGAACTAAGTGGACCTTCACGGTTGGGTGGCCGACACTTCGAACATGACGCCACCCGCCGCACCTCGCCCGCGCCCCTTCGGCCGCACCCTCTGCGCCATGGTCACCCCGTTCACCGCCGACGGCGGCCTCGATCCGGACGCGGCAGCCCGGCACGCTGCCGCCCTGGTCGCGGACGGCTGCGACGGCCTGGTGCTGAGCGGCACCACCGGCGAGTCCCCGACCACCTCCGACGCCGAGAAGACCGCGCTGGTGCGCGCGGTGCGTGCGGCGGTCGGCGCGGACGTGCGGGTGGTCGCGGGCGTCGGCAGCGCGGACACCCGGCACACCGTGGAGCTGGCCCGGCAGGCGGAGGAGGCGGGCGCCGACGGTCTGCTGGTCGTGACGCCGTACTACAGCCGGCCGCCGCAGGCCGCCGTCGAGGCGCACTTCCTGCGGGTCGCCGAGTCGTCCGGCCTCCCGCTGATGCTCTACGACATCCCGGGCCGCACGGGCACCCGCATCGAACCGGAGACGCTGCTGCGGCTGGCGGAGCACCCGCGCGTCCTGGCGGTGAAGGACTGTTCGCAGGATCTGCTGGGCGCGACGAAGGTGATCGCCGCCACCGGGCTCGCGTACTACTCGGGCTGCGAGGAGCTGAATCTTCCGCTGTACGCGGTGGGCGGCGCGGGCTGGGTCAGCACGGTCGCCAACGTGGCGCCCCGTCAGCTGCGGTCCGTACTGGACGCGTTCGACGCCGGGGACACCGCAGAGGCCGCACGGCTGAACGGGCTCCTGGTGCCGCTCGTCGAGCTGATGATGGCGTCCGGGCTGCCCGGCACCGTGACGGCGAAGGCGCTGCTGGACGCGGGCCCGGTCCGGGAACCGCTGCAGCCCGCCGGGCGCGAGGCGGCCGACGGGCTGCGGAGGGCGTACGAGCAACTGCTCGCCGCCGCTTAGTTGTTGCTGTGCAGGACGTCGTTGAGGCCGTCCCAGACCGCGTTGTTCGGGCGGGCCTCGACGGCGCCGCTCACCGAGTTGCGGCGGAAGAGGATGTTCGAGGCGCCGGAGAGCTCGCGCGCCTTGACGATCTGGCCGTCCGGCAGGGTGACCCGGGTGCCGGCGGTGACGTACAGACCGGCCTCGACGACGCACTCGTCGCCCAGTGCGATCCCGACCCCGGCCTCCGCGCCGACCAGGCAGCGCTCGCCGATCACGATGCGCTCCTTGCCGCCGCCGGAGAGGGTGCCCATGGTGGAGGCGCCGCCGCCGATGTCGGAGCCGTTGCCGACGACGACGCCGGCGGAGATCCGGCCCTCGACCATGGAGGTGCCGAGGGTGCCCGCGTTGAAGTTGACGAAGCCCTCGTGCATGACTGTGGTGCCTGCGGAGAGGTGCGCGCCGAGCCGCACCCGGTCGGCGTCGGCGATCCGGACGCCCTTCGGGGCCACGTAGTCCGTCATGCGCGGGAACTTGTCGACCGAGGTGACCTGGAGGTGCAGGCCCTCGGCGCGGGCGTTCAGCCGCACCTTCTCCAGGTCGTCCACGGCGACCGGGCCGAGCGAGGTCCAGGCCACGTTGGCGAGGAAGCCGAAGATGCCGTCGAGGCTCTGCCCGTGCGGCTGGACGAGGCGGTGCGAGAGCAGGTGCAGGCGCAGGTACACGTCGTGGGCGTCGAGCGGCTTGTCGTCGAGTGAGGCGATGACCGTACGCACGGCGACGACCTCGACCCCGCGGCGGGCGTCCACGCCGATGGCCTTGGCGGCGCCCTCACCGATCAGGTTGACGGCACGGTCGGGGCTGAGCCGCTCGGTTCCGGCCGGGCCGGGCTCGGCCGTGAGCTCGGGCGCGGGGAACCAGGTGTCGAGGACGGAACCGTCGCCTGCGATGGTGGCGAGGCCGGCGGCGACGGCGCCGGTGGTACGGGTGGAAGTCGTGTCGGTCATGACCAGAAACCTAACCGGCCGGGGGCCGCCCCGGCGAACCGGTCCCATCGTCCGGGCGTCGCACGGCCCGGGCGACGGGGCGCCTGCCGGGCCCCTGCCGCGGCCGCCGGCCGCCGTACGGGAACACCCCCGTGTCCCCCGTAC
>NZ_JBHVWF010000262.1:0-5617 GCF_042882365.1 Streptomyces sp. NPDC058221
GGACAGGATTTGAACCTGCGACCTCTGGGTTATGAGCCCAGCGAGCTACCGAGCTGCTCCACCCCGCGTCGTTGTGATCTCCACGGTACGCCATTACGGCGGCTGCCCCGACCATTTTCCGCCCGGACCCCGCCGCTGCCCCGGCGGGCTCGCCGTCGCGGACCGGTTCAGGAGCTCCGCAGGGCGGATTCCGGCGCGCGCCCCATGAAGGCCACCATCCGGTCGACGGCCGAGGCGTGCTCGGCCACCGGGACGATGGCGCCGAACGGCATGTTCTCGCCCCGGTACTGCGGAGGCAGGGTGGCCTCCGCCCGTGCGAGCGCCTCCGTGGCCTCCTGCTCGGTGTAGGGAACCGTCTGCCCGGTGGCGGTCGCCAGGTCCCAGCCGTGCGTCAGGTACTCCATGACGGTCATGTTGAACACCTGCTCGGCGGGCAGCCGGCCGCCCGTGACGCTCACCTCACGGTCGAAGCCGTACTGCTCCCACCCGGCGACGAGGCCGGCCGCCGCCTCACGGAACTCCGATGCGGGATCGGCTCCGCATCGGTAGGCGCTCGCATCGCCCTCGTAGGTCCGGTTGTGACAACCGGCCTCGAACACGTGGACCCACCCGACGATGTGGTTGATCAGGGCCTCGACGTCGTAGTCGTCACACGGCGTCGGAAGGCCGAACTGGTCGCCACCCACGCCCTCGATGACATCGCCGGTCCTGGACAGGACACCCGTCAGCAGCTCCATGTTTCCCATGGGCCCGAGCTTAGGAGCGGTCGCGCCCGGCGGTCTTGAACAACCGCGACACCGAGCGGGTGGTCTGCACCCCGGCAGCGCGCCCGCGCACGCCGTCGCCGTATCCGTAGCGGTCGGTCACCGTTCGAGATGCAGGTGTGCGGGAGCGCTGATTCGCTGGTTGCGTCGGCTCCCCCGAGATCCAGGAGTGATCATGAGTGTTGCGGATGAATCCCGAGGCCGCGCCGAGCGTATTCGCGCCAAGGCCCAGGAAATGCAGGAGGCCGCCGACCGGGCCTCCGACCCGCAGGAGCGGGATCGCCTCAAGGACAAGGCGCGCCGCCTACGGGAGCGGAGTGATCAGGTGACGACCAAAGGGGACGGGAGCATGAATCCCCTCTGAGCGCATCGTGTGAGATCCGGCCGGTGGCCCCTCCACGGGCGTGGCGGTGACGAGGCAGGACGGCCGGCCGCATTGCGGGCACCCCCCTCCGTCGGACGGGCTCGGCCGGCCCGGTGACCGGGCGGCGGCGCTACTGTGTGAACCGCGGGAGCCACTTCACCCGGTAGTCGGGGTGTCCCGCGTGTTCCGCGGCCATCTGCCGGACCACGAATCCCAGCCCGAAGGCGCGCCCCGAGGCGAAGTCCCGCTCGGGACGATCGGTGTCGAGCCGAGCGACCTCCGCGTACTCGTCCAGGAGAACCCGGCTCGTCTCGATGCGCTGGAGGGTCCGCGCGGGGTCCTGCCGGGCGATGTGGTGGTTGTAGCCGTGCGTCCTCAGACTGAACGCGATCGCGCCGCTCCGGTCATGGATTTCGCCGGGCACCTCGGCCGGGCATCGCCACCCCCCACCGCCGGCCGCTCGTGCGATCTCTTCTTCCTCGTCGAGACGCGCCCGGACGAACGCGACCAGGTCGGAATTGTCTGCCATCAGGTTCTGAATCCTTCCCACTCGGCCCCGCACCTCAAGGGGCCGTGCTGGACAGTATCCCGCCGCCGCCTCCACCCCCGAGCAGCTCGCCACCCACCGTGTGTCCGACGCTGTGGCCGTGGCCGGCGGGGATCCCGGAAACGGCATCGCCCGGCCGGACAGCCCGAAGGCCCCACCGGTGCGAGGAGCCGGTGGGGCCTCAGGGGTGCGTTCGATGACAGGGCAACGACCCGTCCGTGTACTGGGTCGCGCCGTACCGCATCGAGCCGACGGTTGCCGGTGCCCCGGATCAGTAGTCGGTCTCCGCAGGTTCCAGAACCAGGACAGGGATCTGCCGGTCGGTCTTCTTCTGGTAGTCGGCGTAGTCGGGAAACGCCTCGACCGCCCGCTCCCACCAGATCGCCTTCTCGTCCCCGGTCACTTCCCGGACGGTCATGTCCTGGCGCACCGGCCCGTCCTGCAGTTCGGCACGCGGGTCGGCGACCAGGTTGTGGTACCAGACCGGGTGCTTGGGGGCTCCCCCCTGTGAGGCGACCACCGCGTAGGCGCCGTTGTGCTCGACGCGCATGAGAGGCGTCTTACGGATCTTCCCGCTCTTGGCTCCCCGGGTGGTCAGGATGATGACGGGCATGTCCCGCATCGTCGTCCCTTCCGTACCGCCTGAACCCTCGTACTGCTCGACCTGGTCCCTGACCCACTGGGCCGGGCTCGGCGCGTACTCACCCTGGAGCGGCATGACTTCTGTCCCATCGTCGACGATCCGGCCGTGATACCTCATCGGCCGCGGTCCCTCATCATGGCTTCAACAACTTCGGCCGCCGCAAAATGCCGCCACGGCCGACGTGTCGCGCACCATACGGCCGACCTCAGCGGCGGCCGTAGCCGTTGCGTCTGCGGGCGGCCGCCATCAGGCCACCGCCCACGAACACCGCAAGACCCACCGCGCTTCCGATCACCGCGGGCACCAGCGTCCTGGGTCCGGTCGAGGCACGCAGCCGCTGCGCGGCCGGGGCGTCACCGTCGGCGTCAAGGACGGAACCGGTGGCCGTTCCGGGGGTGGAGGCCGCAGCCGTAGGCGAGGGGGGCACCTCGACGGGGCCCCCGCGCACATCGGCTGTACCGGCGGAGTCCCCCGCCAGCTGTCCCGGAGACGCCCCGCCGGCCGCGGCCGGCGCCACTCCCGCGCACAGCAGCACGGTCACAGCGGCCGCCAGGACGTGTCCACGACGCGAAAGGCCGCGCGGGCCGAGGGCATTCGATATGAGCATGCCGATTCCGATCTGCAGAAGCGCTGACGGACTCAGCGTTGCCGCGCCCGGCCGGATCGGCGCGGCCCGGACAGCAGGCGGGTGACGGAACCGACCATCCGGGTGTCGCCCGCCCCGCACCGGCACGGCGAACGGTCCGCCTCCGCACCGGTCCCGCGGACACGTGCCGCTGCGACGTGTTCCACTCGGCATGGCCGGAATGGACATGGGCGTTGATCACCATGCCGGCCCCGGCGGACCGGTATCACGACACCACGGCAGGAGCCCCCGCCCCAAGCAGGGCAAGGGCTCCCGGCCGTGCGAGGTCAGCTGACGTTCACATCGATGCACGCGTAGAAGGCGTTGGACGTGTCGGCGATGTTCCAGACCGCGAGGACCTTCTGCTGTCCCTTGAGGCTGCCGAAGTCCACCTGGTGGGTGACGGTCGCGCCCGGCTGGGCGCCGTTGTCGTTGAACTCGGCGATCTTCTGACCGCCGGCGAAGTACTGCCAGGTACTGGTGGCGTGGCGTGCGGTCAACTCCCACTGGAACGAGGTGCTGGAGCTCACCGGAGTGACCTTCCAGCCCTTGGAGTCGTCGTCGAGCTCGGCGAACGCACTGTTGCCACCGCTGCAGCTGGTGAGCCCCTTCGGGCCTTCCACGCTCTGGGGCTCATATGTGATGGAGCCGCAACTGACCGTTCCGGCGGCACACTGGGCCTGCCTGCTCGGCGGTGAGGAGATGTACCCGTGGGCGCTGGCCGAGCCCGCAGGAAGGCTAAGGGCGAGTACCGGTGCGAGTACGGCACCGACGGCTACGGCGGTCTTCCTTTTTGCGTGCATGCTTCTCCTTCACATGAGGCATCGCTGCACGCGGGCGGACTGTGGGGAGCCCGATAGCGGCAGTCCAGCCTCTCAGGTGTGGGGCCAAGAGGCGCGAAGGGAACGGCAGGATCCATGACCGGACGCACCCCGGGAACGCGGGTGTCCGGCGCCGCCCCTGCACTTGGACTAGACCATACCTATCGAGGCGCAGCCGTCAAGGGTGTGGCATGGGAGGGGAGTTGGCCGGGGCCGATGAGCGTCCCTACTTGCCGGCGTCACCGTAGTGGACGGCGACCTCCCGGAAACCGAGGGAGCCGAGCAGCCCCTGGAGCATGGCGGTGGTGTTCTTCTCGGCGCGCCGCGTCAGCCCGCTCTCCTTGGCTGCCTCGCCGATGCGCTGGGCCGCCAGTTTGTTCACCGCCTGCTCGCTGCCGGGGTTGTCGGAGAAGAAGTCCCCGATGCGGTCGAAGAGGCCACGCTGCTTGGACACCGCGTAGGAGCGGTCCGGGTCGAGCGCGGGCTTCCCGAGGGTGGCGTGCGGCAGCCGCAGCTCGGCCTTGGTCCGGTCCTTGTTGACGACGACTCCGTTGTTCGCCACATCGCCCAGATCGACGGAGGCACCCACCGTGCCCGCGCCGACGTACAGGGTGCGGGAGCCTCGGATGGCGTCCGGGACGAATTTCGTGTCCTTCTCCAGGTCGACGACGACCTGGAAATTGCCCGGCGCCGCCTCATAGGTGCTCATGTCGCGGATCGACTTGAGCACGGCGGGGCCCGAGCGGTCCTGGGTCTCCTCGCCGAAGATGTCGCCCAGCCCCGGGAGCAGGCTGAGCCGGGTGCCGAGGAGCAGCAACGCGACGGCGGCCGCACAGACCGCGGCCACCGCCCCCCATCGGCGAGGGCGGCGGGGGCGGTTGTCCTGGCTGCCGCCCCCGGATTCTCCGGGCCGGTCCGGTACGTCGGTCGGTAAGTCGGTCGATGTCATACTCTCCGTGTGACCCGGCCGCCCGGATTCACTCCGGTGCCCGCCCGGTTCCGGTCGGCGCGTGCACCGCGGCGGCCCCTTGCGCCTGCATCCGCACATCGGTGTCGTCGTCGGACGACGACCTGGTGACAGAGCCCGTGATGGCGCTCACCAGCCCGAGTACCAGGAAGAGGACCAGCAGCGCCTTGGCCGCGCCGCTCATGACCAGGGGACGGGTGTCGGAGCGCCCCTGCCGCTCCGGTACGGACAGTGCGTCCTCACCGAACAGACCCTTGGGGTAGGCGGGGCTCAGCATGGAGACGTACGCGGACACACGCATCTCGTAGCGCAGTGTGGCCGCCGTGGCCTGGAAGAGGGGGCGGGGCATACGGCCCAGGATCAGCGTGATCAGCCACCACAGAATCGCCAGGACGTACCAGCCGGATGTGGCGAGGCTCTGCACGATCGCGGCGGGGATCACCAGGATCAGCCGGAAGAAGACCGCAAGGCGGTTGAGCCGCGTCGGGCGGACGTCGATCCGGACCGGATAGTCCGGCGGCGGATTCAGCGCGAAGGGCGGATAGCGGTCGATGAGCAGCATGCCGCTCGCACCGACCCGTGTGCGGTAGCCGAGCACTCCGGCAAGGAAACGGAAGACGGGTTCGGGCAGCCGGCCGAGGACGAGGGCGGCGAACCAGCCGAACACGACGGTGAAGAACGCCGCGATCTCCAGGAAGAACAGCACGATGAAATGCGGAATCAGCAGGAGGATCCGGAGCAGGACGGTGAGCCGGCGCTGACGCGTGGGCTCGACGATGTCCAGCACGGGCAGGAATTCGTCCGCGTCCCCTGCCCTTCGCCCCGGCCCCCACTGGGCGTCGGCCATGTCGCTCCCCTTCGGAGGGTGATCCGTACGCCCTCTGCG
>NZ_JBHVWF010000263.1:0-5591 GCF_042882365.1 Streptomyces sp. NPDC058221
CTACGAGCACAACCCCCGCAACAAGCACGTAATCCCCCCCCGGGAGGGCGGACCCCCGCGGCGAGGGGGGGGGCTGCGGCCCCGGGCTCCGGCCCGGGGCCGCATCCGTGTTCCCCGCCCCGCCCGGTATCGACAGGGTGTGCGCGGGGGGGCGGCCGCCGCTGGACGGTTGGTCCATTGCCCGCCGCACCCGCCGACCGGCATCCTGCGCAGGTGCGAGCGATCCCGAAGAACCCCATGTCCCGCCGGTCCCTGCTCCGCGCCCTCGGGGCCGGGGCGGCCGGTGCCACGCTGGCCGGCTGTGGAGTGCCCGCCGCCTATGTGCAGCCCGGAGACCGAGCCGGACGCGACTCCTCCGACAGCGACCACAGCCTGCACTTCGCCAACTGGCCGCTCTACATCGACACCGACGACGAGAACCAGTCGAAGCGGCCCACCCTGGACGCCTTCAGCAAGCGCACCGGGATCTCCGTCACGTACACCGAGGAGATCAACGACAACGACGAGTTCTTCGGGAAGATCAGCCCCGCACTGATGAACCACCAGCAGACCGGCCGCGACCTCGTCGTCATCAGTGACTGGATGGCCGCCCGCTTCGTCCGGCTCGGCTGGGTCCAGGAGATGGACCGGGCCGCGCAGCCCAACGTGGCGAAGTACCTCGACCCCCAACTGCGCTCGCCCGCCTTCGACAAGGGCCGGCTGCACAGCGTGCCCTGGCAGTCCGGCATCACCGGGATCGCGTACAACCGCAAGAAGCTGGGCCGTGAGATCCGGCATCTGAGCGATCTGTGGGCGCACGATCTGCGGGGCAAGGTCACGCTGCTCTCCGGACTCGACGAGTCCTTCGCCCTGCTGATGCAGGGCAACGGCGTCGACATCACCCGCTGGAAGTCCGACGACTTCTACGACATCTGCGACCAGGTGGAGAAGCTGGTCAGGACGAAGCACATCCGCCGCTTCACCGGCAACGACTACATCAAGGACCTCTCCACCGGCGACGTGCTCGCCTGTCAGGCCTACTCCGGCGATGTCATCCAGCTCCAGGCGGACAACCCCGAGATCGAGTTCGTGGTGCCCGAGGAGGGGGCCGAGCTCTGGGCGGAGTCGCTGATGATCCCCAACCTCGCCCGCCACAAGCGCAATGCGGAGAAGCTCGTCGACTACTACTACGAGCCCGAGGTCGCCGCCGAGCTGGCCACCTGGGTCAACTACGTCTGCCCCGTCCCCGCCGCCCGTGACGTCCTGGCCTCCGCCAAGGACAAGGAGACCGCGGCGCTCGCCGATGACCCGCTGATCTTCCCCGACGACGCCATGCGCAAGCGGCTCGCCATCGCGCGCGACATCACCTCCGAGGAGCGCACCGGGTTCGCCAAGAAGTGGAACTCCATCGTCGGACTGTGAGGTCCCGCCCGGGGCACCTGTGACGCGGGTTTTCGGCGGGCGATGAAGAGGAGAGACGGCATCACGCGGAATGCGCGTGGTGCCGTTTCGTCTTGGGGTGACACGGCTCTTTTCGCCGGCCCGCCCACCCTGCACCTACGCACCAGTTGGTTGTTTCGCCGTGCTGTCAATAATTTTCAATATCTGAGCGACATCTTGTGTTCATGTGATGGTGATGCTTGAGTGACAGGCGCTTCCCCTCCCCCCATCACCCCCACCAGGAAGCGCAGCCCCACAAGAATTGGAGTGTCATGCGCACGTCAGCAGCGCCCATGCGCAGTTCGTACGTCCTCGCCGTCGCGGTCGCCCTCGTGGGCACGGTCGTCGGCGTCACCGGTCAGGCCTCCGCCCAGCACGCCCCGCAGCCGAGAGCGGCGGCAGCGGCGGGCGCCACCCTCCCGTTCAGCTCCACCGAGGCGGAGTCCGCCTCCACCACCGGGCAGAAGATCGGCCCCGACTACACCCAGGGCACTCTCGCCTCCGAGGCTTCGGGCCGGCAGGCGGTACGCCTGGACAGCGGGCAGAGCGTGGAGTTCACCCTCGACAAAGCGGCCAACGCGGTGAACGTCGCCTACAACGTGCCCGACGGGCAGAGCGGTTCGCTCGACGTCTACGTCAACGGCACCAAGCTGGACGAGTCCCTGGCCGTCACCTCCAAGTACAGCTACGTCGACACCCCCTGGATCGTCGGCGCCAAGACCCATCACCTCTTCGACAACGCACGCCTCCTCCTCGGCCGCGACCTGGCGGCGGGCGACAAGGTGAAGCTGGAGGCCGCCTCCACCGAGGTCACCGTCGACGTGGCCGACTTCGAGCAGGTCGACGAGCCCGCCACCGCACCGTCGGGCGCGGTCTCCGTCGTCGACAAGGGCGCCGACGCCACCGGGCAGCAGGACTCCACGCAGGCCTTCCGCGACGCGATCACCGAGGCCAAGGCCGGCGGCGGCACCGTGTGGATCCCGGCGGGCGACTTCAAGGTGGACTCCGAGCTCAGCGGTGTCGAGAACGTGACGATCCAGGGCGCCGGCAGCTGGCACTCGGTGGTGCACGCCTCACGGTTCATCAACCAGACCGGCACCGCGGGAAAGGTCACCATCAAGGACTTCGCGGTCATCGGCGAGGTCACCGAGCGGGTCGACAGCAACCCGGACAACTTCGTCAACGGATCCCTCGGCCCGGACTCCCAGGTCAGCGGCATGTGGCTGCAGCACCTCAAGGTCGGCCTCTGGCTGACCGGCAACAACGACAACCTGATCGTCGAGAACAACCGGATCCTCGACACCACCGCGGACGGCCTGAACCTCAACGGCAGTGCGCAGGGCGTGCAGGTGCGCAACAACTTCCTGCGCAACCAGGGCGACGACTCGCTCGCGATGTGGTCGCTGAACGCGGCCGACACCGACTCCACCTTCGCGAACAACACCATCTCCCAGCCCAACCTGGCGAACGGCATCGCCATCTACGGCGGCAGCGACATCACCGTCAAGGACAACCTGGTCAGCGACACCAACGGCCTCGGCAGCGGCATCGCCATCTCCAACCAGAAGTTCGCCGACCCGTTCTTCCCCCTCGGCGGCACCATCACGGTCTCCGGGAACACCCTCGTGCGCACCGGGGCCCTCAACCCCAACTGGGGTCACCCGATGGGCGCGCTGCGCGTGGACGCGTACGACAGCGCCATCGAGGCGAACGTGAACATCACCGACACCACCATCACGGACAGCCCCTACAGCGCCTACGAGTTCGTCTCGGGCGGCGGCACCGGCCAGGAGGTCAAGAACGTCACCGTCGACGGGTCCGACGTCGACGGGGTCGGCACGGTCGTCGTCCAGGCCGAGACGCCCGGCGCCGTGACGATGTCGAACGTCACCGCGACGGAGGTCGGTGCGGCAGGCGTCTACAACTGCTCCTACCCCGAGGGCTCGGGCACCTTCACGCTCACCGACGGCGGCGGCAACTCCGGCTGGGACACCACCTGGGACGACTGCTCGGCCTGGCCCGAGCCGGACAGTGGCAACTAGCGGCAGCTCGTACGCACATTCCCCACATTCCCCCACATCGAGAGGAACGCTGTGACAAGGAGAGACTGGAGGCGGCGGAGCATCGCCGTCACGCTCGGCGCCGCGCTGACTGCCGCGTGGCTGCTGCCGGCCGGCGCACAGGCGGCGCCGGTGGCGCCCGAGGCCCCCGCCGCCGCGGCCGACCGGGGTGCGCCCGTCCCGTACGCCGAGTACGAGGCGGAGGACGGCACCTACGACGGCACCCTGCTGGAGACGGATGCCACACGTACCTTCGGGCACACGAACTTCGCCACCGAGTCCTCGGGGCGCAAGTCGGTACAGCTCGACTCCACCGGCCAGTATGTGGAGTTCACCTCGAAGAGCAGCACCAACTCCATCGTCGTGCGCAACTCCATACCCGACGCGGCGGGTGGCGGCGGCCAGGAGAAGACGCTGAGCCTCTACGCCGACGGCACGTTCGTGCAGAAGCTCGACCTGTCGTCCAAGCACAGCTGGCTGTACGGCAGCACGGACGAGCCGGAAGGCCTGACGAACACCCCCGGTGGTGACGCGCGGCGGCTCTTCGACGAGTCGCACGCACTGCTCGACAAGACCTACCCCGAGGGAACCACCTTCCGGCTGCAGCGGGACGACGGTGACGACGCCGCGTACTACGTCGTCGACCTGGTCGACCTGGAGCAGGTGGCGCCGCCCGCGAGCAAGCCCGACGAGTGCACCTCGATCACCGAGTACGGCGCGGTCCCCGACGACGGGAAGGACGACACCGACGCGATCCAGGAGGCCGTCACCGCCGACCAGAACGGTGACATCGACTGTGTGTGGATCCCGGCCGGTCAGTGGCGCCAGGAGCAGAAGATCCTCACCGACGACCCGCTGGACCGCGGACAGTACAACCAGGTCGGCATCAGCGACGTCACGATCCGCGGCGCCGGCATGTGGCACTCGCAGCTGTACTCCCTGACCCCGCCGCAGGACGCGGGGGGCATCAACCACCCGCACGAGGGGAACTTCGGCTTCGACATCGACGACAACACCCAGATCTCGGACATCGCGATCTTCGGCTCCGGCACCATCCGGGGCGGCGACGGCAACGCCGAGGGCGGCGTCGGTCTCAACGGCCGCTTCGGCAAGGACACAAAGATCAGCAATGTCTGGATCGAGCACGCCAACGTCGGCACCTGGGTCGGCCGCGACTACAGCAACATCCCGGAGCTGTGGGGTCCCGCTGACGGACTCGAATTCAGCGGGATGCGCATCCGCAACACCTACGCGGACGGCATCAACTTCACCAACGGCACCCGCAACTCCTCCGTCACCGACTCGTCCTTCCGCAACACCGGGGACGACTCCCTGGCGGTGTGGGCGAGCAAGTACGTCAAGGATCCCGCGGTGGACGTCGGCCACGACAACGTCTTCGGCAACAACACGATCCAGCTGCCCTGGCGGGCGAACGGCATCGCGGTGTACGGCGGCTACGGCAACAAGATCGAGAACAACCTGGTGTACGACACCATGAACTACCCGGGCATCATGCTGGCCACCGATCACGATCCGGTGCCCTTCTCCGGGGAGACGCTGATCGCCAACAACGGGCTCACCCGCACCGGCGGAGCGTTCTGGAACGAGGACCAGGAGTTCGGTGCGATCACCCTGTTCGCGCAGGGCTCCGACATCCCTGGCGTCACGATCCGTGACACCGACATCCAGGACTCGACGTACGACGGTATCCAGTTCAAGACCGGCGGGGGCGCGATCCCGGACGCCAGGATCAGCAATGTGACGATCTCCGATTCCCCCAACGGCTCGGGCATCCTCGCCATGGGCGGAGCGCGGGGCAGCGCGACGCTGACCGATGTGACGATCAGTGGCTCGCGCGACGGAGACGTGCTGGTCGAACCGGGCTCGCAGTTCGTGATCAACACGGACGCGGCGCAGACCACCGCCGAGGCGCGGGGGAGCGTGGAGGGCAGGTAGCGACCTGCCACGGGGGCTCTTCGCCCCGCCGCTGCCGCCGGGGCGCCCCGGGGCGCCCGCCCGGGGCCGGGGGGGCCCGCGGGGGGGGCGGGGCGCGCCGACCCCCCCCCCCCCCCCCAAAGGGCCCCAAAGCCGGCCCGGGGGGCGGGGGGGGGC
>NZ_JBHVWF010000264.1:0-5567 GCF_042882365.1 Streptomyces sp. NPDC058221
TCTCGCGGCAGCGGAGCAGCGGGGAGCTGACGATCTCCTGCACCGTGCCGCGGGCGGCGAACGCCTCGGCCGCGTGCTCGGCCTGCCGGCGGCCGGTGGCGGAGAGTTCGGGGTCGGTGCCGCCGCTGCCGGAGAACCGCTTCTGCGGGGTGAGGGCGGTCTCGCCGTGCCGCAGCAGGACGAAGGTGGCGGGCGCGCCCAGGTCGGCGGCGGTGCCCCAGCCGACCTGCGGTGTCGCGGTGGTGGCCTGTGGGGTTTCGCCGGCGGGCCTGTTCAGCGCGGCCCTCGCCCTGGCCGCGCCGGCTGTCGCGTCGCCCGGCGGTCCGGAGACCGGCGGCAGGACTCCGGCCACTGTGGACCCCGGGGTGTCGAGGGCGGCTGTCGAGGACGAGGGCTCCCACTGCTTGCCGCGCCTGCCCGCGTCCATCGCCTCGTTCGCGAGCCGGTCCGCGTGCTTGTTCTTCTCGCGCGGGATCCACTCGTAGGTGACGGCGGACGCCGGAAGGATCCGGGCGGCCTCCGCCGCGAGCGGCTTCATGTCCGGGTGCTTGATCTTCCAGCGCCCCGACATCTGCTCGACGACGAGCTTGGAGTCCATCCGGACGTGCACCCGCACTCCGCCGTCGTCCGAGGCGTCCGGCACGAGTGCCTTCGCCGCCCGGAGTCCGGCGATGAGGCCCTTGTACTCGGCGACGTTGTTCGTCGCGACGCCGATGTACTCGGCGGCCTCGGCCAGCGCCTGACCCGTCACCGGGTCGATGACGACCGCGCCGTAACCGGCGGGCCCCGGGTTGCCCCGGGAGCCGCCGTCGGCCTCGATGACGAACTGGTGCGGCGGGGTCACTACAGACCCGAGTCCGCGGTGCGGACCAGGATGCGGTGGCAGTTCTCGCAGCGCAGCACCGTGTCGGGGGACGCGGCCTTCACGTCGTTGACCTCGGTGATGTTGAGCTCGAGACGGCAGCCCTCGCAGCGGCGCTGGTAGAGGCGGGCGGCGCCCACCCCTCCCTGCTGGACACGGAGCTTCTCGTACAGCTTGAGCAGGTCGGCGGGGACGGAACCGGCGACGATCTCACGGTCCTTGGTGACCTTCGCGGTCTCCTCGTCGAGCTCCTTGGTCGCGGCGTCCCGACGGGCGGTCGCGTCGTCGACCTTGGCCTGGACCGCGGAGACGCGGTCGGTCAGCTCGGCGACCCGCTCCTGTGCGGACTCGCGGCGCTCCATGACCTCCAGGACGACGTCCTCCAGATCACCTTGGCGCTTGGCGAGCGAAACGATCTCGCGCTGGATGCTCTCCAGGTCCTTGGGCGAGGTGACCGTTCCGGAGTCCAGGCGCTGCTGGTCGCGGGTGGCGCGCTGGCGTACCTGGTCGACGTCCTGCTCCGCCTTGACCTGCTCGCGGGCGGTGTCGCTCTCCTCGGTCGTCGAGGCGACGAGGAGATCGCGGAGTTGGGCGAGGTCGGTCGTGAGCGACTCGATCTCGGTGTGCTCGGGAAGGGAGTTGCGCTTGTGCGCGATCTGGGAGAGACGCTGGTCGAGGGCCTGGACGTCGAGGAGTCGGATCTGGTCGGCGGGCGCGGCGTTCAGTTGGGGGCTCCAGAAGAGTGGTGGGTGGTCCAGGGGTCGGTGACCTGCTTCGAGACATGGACCCGCAGGTCCCATCCGTGGCGGTCGGAAATCGCGTCGAGCTGTGCGGCGGCCTGTTCGCACCACGGCCATTCGGTGGCCCA
The DNA here is from genome assembly GCF_042882365.1 of Streptomyces sp. NPDC058221. Classification (NCBI taxonomy): domain Bacteria; kingdom Bacillati; phylum Actinomycetota; class Actinomycetes; order Kitasatosporales; family Streptomycetaceae; genus Streptomyces; species Streptomyces sp. NPDC058221. The sequence continues at coordinate 1,731 of NZ_JBHVWF010000264.1, forward strand.
GTGTGCGGCATCGACCAGGCCGAGCGAGGAGTGCTGGACGGCCTCGGAGGCCGGGTGGTGACGCAGGTCCGCGGTGAGGAAGGCATCCACCCCCGCGGCGCGCACCGCGTCGAAGAGGCTGTCGCCGGATCCGCCGCTCACCGCGACGGTGCGCACGAGGGCGTCCGGATCGCCGGCCAGCCGGATGCCCTGCGCGGTGGCGGGCAGCCGGGCGGCGGCCCGGGCGGCGAACGCGCCGAGGGTCTCGGGGTGGCCGAGCGTGCAGATCCGGCCGAGGCCGCGGCGGCCTGCGGGGTCCGTGGGATCCGGGACGAGGGGCCGCTCGACCCGCAGGTCGAGGGCGCCGGCCAGGGCGTCGGAGACACCGGGGTCCGCGGAGTCCGCGTTGGTGTGCGCCACGTGCAGCGCGATGTCGTGCTTGATGAGGGTGTGCACGACCCGGCCCTTGAAGGTGCCGGCCGCGACCGTCGTCGTTCCGCGCAGGTAGAGCGGGTGGTGGGTGACGATCAGCTGGGCGCCGAGCTCCATCGCCTCGCCCGCCACGTCCTGGACGGGGTCGACGGCGAAGAGCACCCGGCCGACCTCGGCGTCCGGATCACCGCAGACGGTGCCGACCGCGTCCCATCCTTCGGCCCGCTCGGGCGGCCAGAGGGCGTCGAGCTCGGCGATGACTTCAGACAGACGGGGCACGGAACAAAGGCTACCTGCCCTCCGTGCCCCGCAGGCCATGGCCGCCGCGACCCGTACGGGCAGCGCGACGGCCAGTCATGAATCGTTACTTCACGAGGTCGGCGCGGAGGTCGTCGAGGACCAGGTTCGCGGCCGTGACGCCGAGGCCGAGGTACCAGGTCTCGTCGGAGACGTTCTTGGCCCGCCCCTCCTTGACCGCCTTGAGGTTCTTCCACAGCGGGTTGGACTGGGCGGTGTCGCGCTTGGTGGCCTTCACGTCGCCGTACACCCCGGTGAAGATCCAGTCGGCGTCCGCCTCGTCGATCTTCTCCGGGCTGATCTCCGCGGCGAGGTCGTTGATCTGCTGGTTCCTGGGCCGCGGCAGACCGGTGTCCTGCAGGATCGTGCCGATGAAGGAGGCCTTGGCGTAGAGGCGGATCCGGTCCGGCAGGTAGCGGACCATGGAGACGGTCGGCTTCTTCGGACCGATGTCCTCGCCCAGCTTCTTCGCGTTCGCCTCGTAGACGCCCAGCTCCTGCTTGGCCTTGGCGGTCTTGTCGAGCGCGGCGGCATTGAGGAGGTAGTTCTCCTTCCAGGTGAATCCCGGACGGATGGAGAACACGGTCGGCGCGATCTTGGACAGCTCGTCGTACTTGTCGGCGGCGCGCAGCTGGCTGCCGAGGATCAGGTCGGGCTTGAGACCCGCGATCGCCTCAAGGTTGAGGTTGTTGATCGTGCCGACGTTCTTGGGGTCGCCCGCGTTCTTCTTCAGGTACGAGGGAATGGCCGCGTCACCCTCGGACGGGGCGTAGCCGACCGGCTTCACACCCAGCGACACCACGTTGTCGAACTCGCCGACGTCGAGCACGACGACGCGCTTCGGGGCCGACTTCAGCTCGGTCCTGCCCATGGCGTGGGTGAGGGTGCGGGGGAACGTGCCCGCCGGGGCGTCGGTCCCGTACTCCGCCGTCTTCTTCGCCGCGTCACCGAAGTCCTTGCCGCCCGTCGCGACCGCGGCCTTCTTCTCTCCCCCGGCCTCGGACTTGCCCGAGCCGCCGGAGCCGCCGTCGTCACTTCCGCAGGCCGAGAGGGACAGGGCGGCGACTACGGCCAGGCCGACTGCGGCGGTGCCGCGGCGTCGAAGGGACATCACTTGCTCCAGTCGAGGATCACACAGGTAACGCTTAGGAATGCCTAACCTTAGGCAACCCTTTCGCGTGAAGCACACCCACCCCCTCCTCCTCAGGCGAATCCGGGCAGGGCCACCCATATGTGTGAAGTGGTGGGGCTCGTGTTGTTCGGCAGGAAGTGCGAAAACTAGCTTCGGTTGCCGGAGGTGACGAGTCGATGACTGCCTGTGCCATCGAGGACGGGACCGCAGCGGCGGTCGAAGCCGGCGAGACGGTGGACCCGGGGTCCGACGATCCGGACGGGGCCGAGGAGCCGGCGGCTGACGCGACGGAGACGGCGGACGTGCCGGCCGCCGCTGTGGCGGATGTGGAGGATGCGGCGGCCGAGGCGGCTGATCCCCCGGGCACCCCTGTGGTGGAGCCGGGCCCTGCTGAAACGGTCCTGCTGCCGGCCGCACGCATGCCCGCAGCCGCGGAGGAGCCCGTGTTCGCCACGGCAGCCACGGCGGAGCCCGCGTTCACCGTGCCCGCAGCCGCCGCGGAGCCCGCGTTCACCATCACCGCGAACGGCGCCTACGCGGCGCGGCTCACGACCGCGGGTGCCGCGAGCGACGACACCGGCGAGGCGGGCGCCGACACTGCTGCGGCCTGGTTCCCGGAGCGCTGGACGCTGGACGGGCCGGAGCCGTACGCCGTGCCGCTCCCGCTCGGCCGGCCGGAGGAGGCCGACTCCGAGGTAGTGCCGCTCGCCGACGGCCGGGTGCTCATCCGGCGCCGGGTCGCGGACCGGCACACCTTCTCGCTGCTCTATCCGACCGGCCCCGGCACGGGTGAACTGCCGCTGGGCGCGGTCGAGTGCGCGGAGCTGGCGCTGCTGCCGCCCTCACCGGACGGCGTCAGCGCGTACGCCCTGTCCGCAGGCGAACACTCCACCGCACTCTGGCTGGTTGCGGGCGGCACGTTCGGGCCCGAGCACATCGCGGATCTCCCGGGGCGCTGCTCCGGCGGGGTCTGGCTGGACCGGGCCGGCCGGCTGCTGGCCCTGGACCGGGAGCCGGTGGGGGGCGGTCCCGTGAAGGCGGTGGCGGTGGATCTGGGCCGGGGCGCCGAGATGACGCCGCTGCTCCAGATCGCGCCGGACAGCAACGACCGGCTGCTGCTCGCCGACCCGGACAGCGGTCTCCTGCTGATCCGCTCGGACGCGCCGGGGCACGACCGGCTCGGCTGGGGGGTGCTGGGCAGCTGCCTGCCGGTGCGCTTCCCGGAGTGCCTGCGGCTGCCGGACGCCGCGGTGACGCCCTTCGCCGTGCAGCCGGGGCAGATGCTGATGCCGGAGAGCTGCGCGGTGGCGCTGCGGATCGACGGGGCCGGGGGCAGCTGGGTGGGCGTGTGGCGTCCTGCGGGCCGCCGGCTGCATCAGCTCCCCGTGCCCGAAGGATGGCTGGCCGGCAGTGGGGTCTGGTCCCGCGAGGGAGTGCTCGGACTTCCCTACGCGAACGGGGAGACGGCCTGCGCGGTGGCGTTCCTGGAGGCGCCGCCGGATGTGGAGCGAGCAGCGGGGCCTTCTTCGGCCGGAGAGGAGCGGTCCGGATGCCCGGGAAGCGGTATGCAACCGTCCGCGGCTGTGGCGCCTCCTTCTGTGTGCACACCGGTTCCACTGGGACAGGCGCCTCTGGTGGGGCGTACGGGTCCCGGTTAGACCTTCCGGTCTAAGGTTGGACCGGGGCTCACGCATCCACGCGCCGTGGTCGCCGACGGTGGCCGTTCTCGGGTGACGGTGGCGTGAAAGCTCCGGAGACAAGCACGTAAGCGATCACAACGGGGTGACTTCCCACATGTCTGAAGCCCGAACCGACACGACCCAGACGCGTCCGCCGGGGGCGGACGCGGAACGGGCCGAAGCCGGCGGCTCCGGAAAGCACCGAGGGGGTACGGCAGCGGACGACGCGGCGGCACAGCCGCTCGGCCGCCACCGCCGCGACCCCGAAGGGGGCAGCCGGGCGGCCTGATCGCCCAGGACATCAACGAGGGAGGGGAG
>NZ_JBHVWF010000265.1:0-5543 GCF_042882365.1 Streptomyces sp. NPDC058221
CACCGCGGCGGTGCGCGCCGCCGCGGGCCGCACCGCCGGTGCGCTCGGCGGCCGGTTCACCCGCTGGGCCGCCTTCCGGCCCAGCCGTTCGATCGGGTCCACCGACTGCGCGCAGCCGGTGGCGGTCAGGAGCGCACCGGCGGCCAGCACTCCGGCCAGCAGCCGGTGCGCCCCTCTCATACGTAGTCCTCCAGCCGGGCCACGGCGTATCCCTTGTCCGTGATGACCTTCATGACGGACCGGATCAGGTCGGGCATGGAGCCCTTCCAGTCCTTCTTGCCCCGGAAGTGCGTGAGGATGATGTCGCCGGGGTGCAGGTCCTGGTCCTCCTCCCGCCACTCCATGTGGTCGGGGAAGGCCTCCTCCGACCACAGCGGCACGGCGGTGATGCCACAGGACTTGGCGATCCTGAGGGTGTCACCGTTGTAGTTGCCGTACGGGGGCCGGAAGAGCCGGGGGCGCTCGCCGTACTGCTTCTCGATGATGTCCTGCTGGTCGCAGATCTCCCGCTTCTGCGCCTCGTGGGAGAGACCGGGCATGTACCGGTGGTTGAGCGTGTGGTTGTTGAGGGTCACGCCCCGGGCCTTCGCGTCCTTGAAGTACCCGTAGTTGTCGCGCACCAGGTAGTCGCTGAGGAAGGCGCTGTACGGGATGTTCAGGTCCGACATCATCCGCAGCAGCTCGGGGTCCTTGTCGTCCCCGTCGTCCATCGTCAGGAAGACGATCTTCTCCTTGGTCGGGACGGTGGTGAAGACCGGCGGCAGCGAGTCGTCACCGCCCTCGACCTCGAAGCCCTTGCGGGTGGTGATGTGCGGCTTCACCGCGGGCGGGACGGGGGCGGCCAGCGGCGTACTCGTCAGGCCCCACTTCTTGGCGGCCACCGCGCGTGCGGCCTGGGCGAGGCGCGCCTTCTCCGCCTGGGCGGCGCGGGTGCCCGCCGCGCCCGCGTTCCCGGCCGGGCCGCCCGGCTGCCCGGCGAGCGCCTTGGATCCCCGTCCGGCACCCACGTCGGTACGGCTGTCGGTCCCGGCCGCGCAGCCGGAGCCGACAGCCGCCACCAGGAGTGCGGCCAGGACCGCGTAGCCGGGCCTGCGCCGCAGATATCCCCGGCCGCGTCCCGTGCCGCCCTGCCCCTGCTCCGCCTGTCCAGGTCTGCGCCTCTTCATGATGAATTCTTCCTTTTGTCGTACAAGCTGCATGGCGCCGCATCCTGCCAGTCCAAGATCGGGCTCCCGGGCCGACACCGCCGCACGACCCGCACGGTCCCCCGGCTGGCTCACAATGGGGCGGGTGAACGCTCTCGCCCCGACCGGCCCGCCCGATGCCCCCGATCCCCTCGCCGGCTTCCTGACCCTGCGCACCCCGGAGGGTGCCGAGCTGCTGGCCGGGCTGCGGTCGTACGACCCGGCCACGGAGCTCGCCACCGCCACCCGGCTGCGCCGCAGCCACCCGGCCGCCCTCGTCTCGGCGGCACTGGGGCAGGCCCGGCTGCGGCAGCGGGCGGTGGCGAAGTTCGGCGCCGAGGACGCGCACCGGATGTTCTTCACCCCGAACGGTGTGGAGCAGGCCACCCGCACCTCGGTGGCCGCCCACCGCGCCGGCCGGTTCGCCGGCGCCGGGGTGCGCAGCGTCGCCGACCTCTGCTGCGGGATCGGCGGCGACGCCATCGCGCTGGCCCGCGCCGGGATCTCCGTCCTCGCCGTGGACCGCGACCCGCTGACCGCCGAGGTGGCCAGGGCCAACGCCGCCGCGCTCGGCCTGGACGCGCTGATCGAGGTGCGGTGCGCCGACGTCACGGAGATCGACACCTCGCCCTACGACGCGGTGTTCGTCGACCCGGCCCGCCGAGGCGGCCGCGGCCGGATCTTCGACCCCGAGGCCTACTCCCCGCCCCTTTCCTGGGCGACCGAGGCGGCGCTGAAGGCGCCCCGGGCCGCGCTGAAGCTCGCCCCCGGCGTCCCGCACGAGGCGATCGGCCCGCAGGCGGAGGCCGAGTGGATCTCGGACGGCGGCGATGTGAAGGAGGCGGTGCTCTGGTTCGGCGAGGGCTTCGAGGCGGGGTCCTACCGCGCGACGCTGCTCCCGTCGGGCGCCACGCTGTCCGCCCCGGCCGTGCTGCCCGCCCCGCCGGTCGGGCCGGTCGGCCGCTATCTGTACGAGCCGGACGGCGCGGTGATCCGGGCCCATCTGGTCGCCGACATCGTGGACCGGTGCGCCGGCCGGCTGATCGACCCGATGATCGCGTACGTCACGAGCGACGAGCTGTACGAATCCCCGTACACCGCCGGGTACGAGATCACCGATCAGCTGCCGTTCAACGTGAAGCGGCTGAAGGCGCTGCTGCGGGAGCGGAAGGTCGGCGTCCTGACGGTCAAGAAGCGCGGCTCGCCGGTCGAACCGGAGGAGCTGCGCCGGAAGATGAAGCTCCAGGGGCCGCATTCGGCCACCGTCTTCCTGACCCGGGTCGCGGACGTGCCGACGATGCTGATCGGCCGTCCCGTGACCGGCCCGGAGGCCGGCCGGGGGTGACGGCGGGGCCCGCCCGCCGGGTCCGGCGGGCGGGCGGGCGGGTCGAGGTTCTACCCGAGGTCGGTCAGCTCGTCGGCGTACACCTGCGAGAGCGGCTGCGGGCCCACGTACTGCTGGCAGTTGCACTGCCCCGAATCGAAGCGCACCGGCTTCTTCTGCTCGTCCCAGGCGGTCGGCACCTCGACCACCTCGTGGCACTTGCCCTGCTTGTCGTGCTTGGCGAGGTGGTGCGTGCAGCCGCAAACCGGCTCCGGCGGTTTGTTCGCCGCCTGCACCGCCAGCCGTTCCTGCTTGCCGGCCTCCAGCAGTTCCAGCTTGCGCGTGTGCCGGTTACGCAGCGCCGTACGGACGTTGTCGGCCACCCAGCCGAATCCGCCCGTCCAGAAGATGATGAGCAACCACCAGTACCACTCCATGAGACGCCCTCCCCCTGACTCTTCGCGTACGCGCCAAGGATAGGACCGGAGTCAGCGGTGCGACCCGCCGCTGTCCGAGGCCCGTTCCGGGTCCGGTGCTCAGGCGTTGCGCAGGGCCTCGATGTCGAGCCGCTTCATGCCGAGCATCGCCTTCATGGCGCGGGCCGCCTTGTCCGGGTCCGGGTCGGTCAGCGCCTCACCGAGGCCGGGCGGGACGATCTGCCAGGAGACGCCGAACTTGTCCTTGAGCCAGCCGCACTTGCTCTCCTGGCCGCCGTTCGCGGTGAGCTCGTCCCACAGCCGGTCCGCCTCCTCCTGCGACGCGCATTCGACGGAGAGGGAGACGGCCTCGCTGAAGGGGAACCCGGGGCCGCCGTTGAACGCGATGTACTCGGCGCCCTCCAGCTGGAACCGTACGGTCATCACGGCGCCGTCGTCACCCGGTGACGCCGCGGTCCAACGGGTCACGTCCACGACGCGTGAATCGCCGCCGATGACCGAGATGTAGTGGTCCGCGGCCTCCTCGGCCTGGTTGTTGTCGAACCACAGGAACGTGGTGACTTTCTGCATGGTCTGCTCCTCGCGCGGTGGTGCGGACGGTCGTGCAGGGTAGACCGGTCACGGGCCGGGAACTCATCGGCCGGCCCGGTCCAGGAGCATCGCCCTCTCCCGCTCGTTGCGGGTGAGCTCCGCCGCCCGTACGAACTCCGCACGCGCCTCGTCCGTGCGCCCCATCCGCTCCAGCAGATCCCCGCGGACGCTCGGCAGCAAGTGGTAGCCCTTGAGCGCCGGGTCGGCGGCCAGCGCGTCGACCAGGACGAGACCGGCCGCGGGGCCCTCGGCCCTGGAGACGGCGACGGCGCGGTTGAGCTCGACGACCGGTGAGGGGGTCAGGGCGGCGAGACGGTCGTAGAGGGCGGCGATGGCGGCCCAGTCGGTGTCCTCGTAGCGCACCGCCCGGGCGTGGCAGGCGGCGATGGCGGCCTGGAGTGCGTACGGGCCCATCGGCTGTCCCGCCTCCGCCGCCGTTCCGCCCGCCCGGAGCAGGGCCGTGAGACCGCGGCGGATCAGCAGCCGGTCCCAGCGGGACCGGTGCTGGTCCGCGAGCAGCACCGGGGCACCGTCCGGCCCGGTCCTGGCGGCGGTGCGCGAGGCCTGCAGCTCCAGGAGGGCCGCAAGCCCGTGCACCTCGGGCTCCGCCGGCATCAGCCCGGCCAGCACCCGGGCCAGCCGCAGCGCTTCCTCGCAGAGCCCCGGGCGCAGCCAGTCGTCGCCGGTGGTCGCGGCGTAGCCCTCGTTGAAGACGAGGTAGATGACTTCGAGCACCGATCCGAGCCGGGCGGCGCGCTCGGGACCGTACGGCACCTCGAAGGGGACTCCGGCCCGGCCGAGCGCCCGTTTGGCCCGGACGATCCGCTGGGCGACGGCCGGCTCGGTGGAGAGGAAGGCGCGGGCGATCTCCTCGGTGGTGAGGCCGCCCAGGAGGCGCAGGGTGAGGGCGATCCGGGCGTCGGTGGAGAGCACCGGATGGCAGGAGGTGAAGATCAGCCGCAGCAGGTCGTCGTCGATGCGGTCCGGGTCCGCGGCGGCCGGGTCCGGTTCGCCGGAGACGGTGTCCAGGTCCCGGCCCACCTCGGCCAGCTTGCGGGCGTACGTCTCGCGGCGGCGTACGAGATCGATGGCGCGGTGCTTGGCCGTGGCCATGAGCCAGGCTCCCGGGTTGTCCGGGACGCCCGACTCCGGCCACTGTTCCAGCGCGGCGACCAGCGCGTCCTGCGCGATCTCCTCGGCGATGCCCACGTCCCGGACGATCCGGGCGACACCGGCGATGATCCGCGCGGACTCGATCCTGAATACCGCCTCAACCGCGCTCGCTGCCGTCACGGCCACCCATCAGAGCAGCCGCACCCGGCCCGGGCAAGCGCGGCCGGGCCGGTGGACGGCGGTTGCTCAGGGTTCGTCGATGGCGCGGACCTCGCAGGTGACCTTCCAGCTCTCCGGGTGGACCCGCAGGAACCGCCTGGCCCACTCCAGCGCCTCGTCCTTGTCCTTGCACTGGAGGATGGCGTAGCCGCCGACCACTTCCTTCGTCTCGGTGAAGGGGCCGTCGGTGTGGCTGAGGTCCCCGCCGGACCAGGTGACGCGGGTGCCCTGGGAGGTCGGGGTGAGGCCGGCCGTCTCCAGCATCACGCCCGCCTTGTTGATCTCCTCGAACAGGGCGGTGACCCGCTCGTCGAAGCCGGGGTCGGGCTCGAAGCCGGCTGCCTCCTGCTCGTCGAGGCGGATGAGTGACATGAAGCGCGGCATGGTGACTCCTCGGTCGGACGGGCGGGGACTCCTTCCCCGCCTCTCACCCCTGCGTCGAACGGGACACGGCCGGATCGACAGCTTCCCCGGAATTCTTCAGAGAATTTTCCGGACCGGCCACCGGGGCGGTTCCCGCAGTGGATTCCGGGGGCGGATTCCGGCGCCGTTCCCGGGCCGTGCGCCGCCGGGTAAGCGGCGGCGTAAGGACGCGACGCGGTCGGCACCGGTACGCCGTCCCGAGGGACACGCTACCCCAGCGGTGCACCATCCCGGTGACGGCTGTCAAATATA
>NZ_JBHVWF010000266.1:0-2026 GCF_042882365.1 Streptomyces sp. NPDC058221
GTTCGGCGGCGTCCTACTCTCCCACAGGGTCCCCCCTGCAGTACCATCGGCGCTGAAAGGCTTAGCTTCCGGGTTCGGAATGTAACCGGGCGTTTCCCTAACGCAATGACCACCGAAACACTATGAAATTAACCAACACCGGAACACAACACGGCCGTTCGTTATTTCAGAACTAACACAGTGGACGCGAGCAACTGAGGACAAGCCCTCGGCCTATTAGTACCAGTCAGCTCCACCCGTTACCGGGCTTCCACATCTGGCCTATCAACCCAGTCGTCTACTGGGAGCCTTAACCCTTCAAGAGGGTGGGAATACTCATCTCGAAGCAGGCTTCCCGCTTAGATGCTTTCAGCGGTTATCCTTTCCGAACGTAGCCAACCAGCCATGCCCTTGGCAGGACAACTGGCACACCAGAGGTTCGTCCGTCCCGGTCCTCTCGTACTAGGGACAGCCCTTCTCAATATTCCTACGCGCACAGCGGATAGGGACCGAACTGTCTCACGACGTTCTAAACCCAGCTCGCGTACCGCTTTAATGGGCGAACAGCCCAACCCTTGGGACCGACTCCAGCCCCAGGATGCGACGAGCCGACATCGAGGTGCCAAACCATCCCGTCGATATGGACTCTTGGGGAAGATCAGCCTGTTATCCCCGGGGTACCTTTTATCCGTTGAGCGACAGCGCTTCCACAAGCCACTGCCGGATCACTAGTCCCGACTTTCGTCCCTGCTCGACCCGTCGGTCTCACAGTCAAGCTCCCTTGTGCACTTACACTCAACACCTGATTGCCAACCAGGCTGAGGGAACCTTTGGGCGCCTCCGTTACTCTTTAGGAGGCAACCGCCCCAGTTAAACTACCCATCAGACACTGTCCCTGATCCGGATCACGGACCCAGGTTAGACATCCAGCACGACCAGAGTGGTATTTCAACGACGACTCCACAACCACTGGCGTGGCCGCTTCAAAGTCTCCCACCTATCCTACACAAGCCGAACCGAACACCAATATCAAACTATAGTAAAGGTCCCGGGGTCTTTCCGTCCTGCTGCGCGAAACGAGCATCTTTACTCGTAGTGCAATTTCACCGGGCCTATGGTTGAGACAGTCGAGAAGTCGTTACGCCATTCGTGCAGGTCGGAACTTACCCGACAAGGAATTTCGCTACCTTAGGATGGTTATAGTTACCACCGCCGTTTACTGGCGCTTAAGTTCTCAGCTTCGCCGACCCGAAAGTCAGCTAACCGGTCCCCTTAACGTTCCAGCACCGGGCAGGCGTCAGTCCGTATACATCGCCTTACGGCTTCGCACGGACCTGTGTTTTTAGTAAACAGTCGCTTCTCGCTGGTCTCTGCGGCCACCCCCAGCTCACCGAGTAAATCGGATCACCAGTGATGGCCCCCCTTCTCCCGAAGTTACGGGGGCATTTTGCCGAGTTCCTTAACCATAGTTCACCCGAACGCCTCGGTATTCTCTACCTGACCACCTGAGTCGGTTTAGGGTACGGGCCGCCATGAAACTCGCTAGAGGCTTTTCTCGACAGCATAGGATCATCCACTTCACCACAATCGGCTCGGCATCAGGTCTCAGCCTCAATGTGTGACGGATTTACCTACCACACGGCCTACACCCTTACCCCGGGACTACCACCGCCCGGGCTGGACTACCTTCCTGCGTCACCCCATCGCTTACCTAATACAAGTCTGGTTCATCGGCTCCACCACTACCCTCAACTCCGAAGAGATCGGGCCGGCTTCACGGACTTAGCATCGCCTGATTCAGTATTGGGCGTTTCAAAGCGGGTACCGGAATATCAACCGGTTGTCCATCGACTACGCCTGTCGGCCTCGCCTTAGGTCCCGACTTACCCTGGGCAGATCAGCTTGACCCAGGAACCCTTAGTCAATCGGCGCACACGTTTCTCACGTGTGTATCGCTACTCATGCCTGCATTCTCACTCGTGAACCGTCCACAACTCGCTTCCGCGGCTGCTTCACCCGGCACACGACGCTCCCCTACCCATCCCAC
>NZ_JBHVWF010000266.1:2122-3430 GCF_042882365.1 Streptomyces sp. NPDC058221
GGAATGACACGACTTCGGCGGTACGCTTGAGCCCCGCTACATTGTCGGCGCGGAATCACTTGACCAGTGAGCTATTACGCACTCTTTCAAGGGTGGCTGCTTCTAAGCCAACCTCCTGGTTGTCTCTGCGACTCCACATCCTTTCCCACTTAGCGTACGCTTAGGGGCCTTAGTCGATGCTCTGGGCTGTTTCCCTCTCGACCATGGAGCTTATCCCCCACAGTCTCACTGCCGTGCTCTCACTTACCGGCATTCGGAGTTTGGCTAAGGTCAGTAACCCGGTAGGGCCCATCGCCTATCCAGTGCTCTACCTCCGGCAAGAAACACACGACGCTGCACCTAAATGCATTTCGGGGAGAACCAGCTATCACGGAGTTTGATTGGCCTTTCACCCCTAACCACAGGTCATCCCCCAGGTTTTCAACCCTGGTGGGTTCGGTCCTCCACGAAGTCTTACCTCCGCTTCAACCTGCCCATGGCTAGATCACTCCGCTTCGGGTCTTGAGCGCGCTACTAAATCGCCCTATTCGGACTCGCTTTCGCTACGGCTTCCCCACACGGGTTAACCTCGCAACACACCGCAAACTCGCAGGCTCATTCTTCAAAAGGCACGCAGTCACGACTGCATGTGCAAGCACATACAGCGACGCTCCCACGGCTTGTAGGCACACGGTTTCAGGTACTATTTCACTCCGCTCCCGCGGTACTTTTCACCATTCCCTCACGGTACTATCCGCTATCGGTCACTAGGGAATATTTAGGCTTAACGGGTGGTCCCGCCAGATTCACACGGGATTTCTCGGGCCCCGTGCTACTTGGGTGTCTCTTAAACGAGCCGTTAATGTTTCAGCTACGGGGGTCTTACCCTCTACGCCGGACCTTTCGCATGTCCTTCGCCTACATCAACGGTTTCTGACTCGCCTCACAGCCGGCAGACTGTGAAAAAGAGATCCCACAACCCCGCATGCGCAACCCCTGCCGGGTATCACACGCATACGGTTTGGCCTGATCCAGTTTCGCTCGCCACTACTCCCGGAATCACGGTTGTTTTCTCTTCCTGAGGGTACTGAGATGTTTCACTTCCCCTCGTTCCCTCCACACTGCCTATGTGTTCAGCAGCGGGTGACAGCCCATGACGGCTGCCGGGTTTCCCCATTCGGAAACCCCCGGATCAAAGCTTGGTTGACAGCTCCCCGGGGACTATCGTGGCCTCCCACGTCCTTCATCGGTTCCTAGTGCCAAGGCATCCACCGTGCGCCCTTAAAAACTTGGCCACAGATGCTCGCGTCCACTGTGCAGTTCTCAAAC
>NZ_JBHVWF010000267.1:0-5357 GCF_042882365.1 Streptomyces sp. NPDC058221
CTTTTTTTTTTGTTCCGGCCACCCCCTATATCTACACTCCGACTTTGGTGGGCTGCGTCTGTTGTTTATACGACCCGGGGTCGACCGCTGTTACAAAACGCCCCGCGGCGGGTTCCTGTCCGAAATCCGGAAACCAGGAACCGGCCGCGGGCCGTGAGCGGTGGGTGCGGGAGGCCTACAGACCGACCTCGCGCATCAGCATGCCCACCTCGGTGTTGGTGAGCCGGCGCAGCCAGCCCGACTTCTGGTCGCCCAGCGGGATCGGTCCGAACGAGGTCCGCACGAGCCGCTCGACCGGGAAGCCGGCCTCGGCCAGCATCCGGCGGACGATGTGCTTGCGGCCCTCGTGGAGGGTCACCTCGACCAGGTAGTTCTTGCCGGTGTTCTCGACGACGCGGAAGTGGTCGGCGCGGGCGTACCCGTCCTCCAGCTGGATGCCGTCCTTGAGCCGCTTGCCCAGGTCGCGCGGGAGCGGCCCCTGGATGGCGGCCAGGTAGGTCTTCTTCACGCCGTACTTGGGGTGGGTGAGGCGGTGGGCCAGCTCACCGTGGTTGGTGAGCATGATGATGCCCTCGGTCTCGGTGTCCAGCCGGCCGACGTGGAAGAGACGCGTCTCACGGTTGGTGACGTAGTCGCCGAGGCACTGACGGCCGTCCGGGTCCTCCATCGAGGAGACGACACCGGCCGGCTTGTTCAGCGCGAAGAAGAGGTGCGACTGGGTGGCCACGGTCAGGCCGTCGACCTTGATCTCGTCCTTGTGGACGTCGACACGCATGCCCTGCTCGACGACGATCTCGCCGTTCACCTCGACGCGGGACTGGTCGATCAGCTCCTCGCACGCGCGGCGCGAGCCCATGCCGGCCCGGGCGAGGACCTTCTGCAGGCGCTCGCCCTCCTGCTCGGCGCCCGGGTTGGTCCTGGGCGTCGTGATCGAGGGCTTGTCCGCGTACCTGTCACGGTTGCGCTGCTCGATCTTGGCGTCGAGCTCGCGCGGGCGGGCGGGCGCACCGTACGGGGCACGCCGGCCCTTGGAACCGCCCGAGGCAGCCTTCGGGCCGCCCTTGGCACCGCCGCGGGCCGCCGCGCCGCGGCCCTTGCGGGTGCCGCCGTCGCCGCCCGGCTTGTCGTTGCCGACGTCGTAGCGGCGCTCCTCGGGGCGGGGACGGCGGGGGCGCTCCTCCTGCTTGTCGTCGCGCCCGGAGCCGGAGACCCGGGGGTTCGGGTTGCTGTTCCTGCCGGTGCCGCTGTTGTTCCTGCCGCCCGCGCCGCCGCTCCTGGAGCCGCTGCCGCCGCCGCTCCTGCCGCCGCCGCTGCCGCTTCCGCTGTTCCTGCCACTGCTTCGCATCAAAAATCCGTCTTGTCGTCTGCGTGAGTATCCGGGGTGTCCGGTGCGTCCGGATCGAACGACGGCACACCCTCTAGCGTCTCAGCCTCGATCGCGTCCGCCTCGGGGAGGAAGGGCGCGAGCTCCGGGAGCTCATCCAGGCCACGCAGGCCCATTCGCTCCAGAAAGTAGTTCGTCGTCCTGTACAGGATCGCACCTGTTTCGGGTTCCGCGCCCGCTTCCTCTACCAGACCCCTCTGGAGCAGGGTCCGCATGACCCCGTCACAGTTCACCCCGCGCACCGCGGAGACCCGGGAACGGCTGACCGGCTGGCGGTAAGCGACGACCGCGAGGGTCTCCAGCGCCGCCTGGGTGAGACGGGCGTGCTGGCCGTCCAGGACGAAGCCCTCGACCGCCGCCGCGTACTCCGGGCGGGTATAGAAGCGCCAGCCCCCCGCGACCAGCCTGAGGTCGAAGCCGCGGCGCTGCACGGTGTACTCGTCGGCCAGCTCGCGCAGCGCGTCCGCGACCGCCCGCCGGGGCCGCTCCAGCACCTTGGCCAGGTGCTCCTCGGTGGCCGGCTCGTCGACGACCATCAGGACGGCCTCCAGTGCGGGCTTCAGATCGAGGCCCGCTACGGCGGCGGTACCGGTGACGTTCTGCTCGCTCATGCCTTCACATCCTGCCGCTCGTCCTGCATGCCCGGTGCCTCCTGGTCGAACTCGTCCGTCACGACGGGCTCGGCCCCCTGCTCCCCCGCCCAGCGCACCATGAGCTCCCCCAGCGCCTCGTCCTGGTCCAGCGCCACGGCCTTCTCCCGGTAGAGCTCCAGCAGCGCGAGGAACCGGGCGACGACGGTGAGGGTGTCCGGGGCGTCCTCGGTCAGCACCCGGAAGCTCAGCTCCCCCGCCTCCCGCACCCGGTCCATCACGATTCCGGCCTGCTCGCGCACGCTGACCAGCGGGGCGTGGATGTGGTCGACGTACACCTGCGGCCTGGGCTTCGGCTGCATCGCCTTCACGGCCAGCCTGGCGAAGCCCTCGGCCCCGATGCTGATCACCACGTCGGGCAGCAGCTCCGCATGGTGCGGTTCCAGGCCGACGGTACGGGGGAAGCGGCGGCCCTCCGATTCGAGGCGGGCACTGAAGATCTCGGCGATGCGCTTGTACGCGCGGTACTGCAGCAGCCGCGCGAAGAGCAGGTCCCGGGCTTCGAGCAGCGCCAGGTCCCCCTCGTCCTCCACCTCGGCGGCGGGCAGCAGCCGGGCGGCCTTGAGGTCCAGCAGGGTCGCCGCGACGACGAGGAACTCGGTGGTCTGGTCCAGATCCCAGTCCGGCCCCATGGCCCGGATATGGGCCATGAACTCGTCGGTGACCTCGGACAGGGCCACCTCCGTCACATCCAGCTTGTGCTTGGAGATGAGCTGGAGCAGCAGGTCGAAGGGCCCCTCGAAGTTCGCCAGCCGGACGGTGAACCGCCCGTCGTCGGCAACGGGGGCAGCGGGGTCCGCTGCGGCTTCTGGGGTCTCTGCGGCTACCGAGGTACCCGGGACGGAGGTGGGAGCGGCGGGAGCCGGTCCGGCCGGGTCTTCCGGGGCAGCCGGCACGTCCGGCACGTCCGGCGTGCCTGGGACCACCGGCACGTCCGGGACTGCTTCCACGGCCTCGGAAACGGGCGGAACCGGGACCGGGACGGGGAAGCCCGCCCCCGCGTCGTCGTCACCTGTCCGCCGCCCGGGCGCGGGCCCGCCCCCCGGCCCGCGGCCCAGCGGGCGGCGGGAGGTGCGGGCGGACTCGTCGGGTGAGGGCATGGGGATCCAGGGTGCGGCGGGACACGGACGGCGGACGGCGGCCCGCCCTCCGGGGCAGGCTACCGGCGCCGCACCGGTCAGCGGCCGCGCAGCCGCCGTACGAGGATGCTCGCGTCGCCCCGCGACTCCAGGTCGGCCAGGACGACGGCGACCGCCTCCCGGACGATCCGGCCTCGGTCGATGGCCAGCCCGTGCTCACCGCGCAGCACCAGCCGCGCGTGTTCCAGGTCCATCAGCTCCTCGGCGGAGACGTAGACCGTGATCTTCTCGTCGTGGCGCTCCCGGCCGCTGGGCCGCCGGTTCGCCCCACGCCCTTGGCCGCGTCTGCGCTGCTGCTGGACGACGGGGGTGGGAACCGGCTCCTGCGAGGACGGCGGCTGCGGACGGCGCCCGGCCTGCGCGGCCACCGCCATCCGGTCGTTCTCACCGCCGCGGCTGCGCGAATCGCCCGCGTCGGCCTTGGCCGCGGAGTGCTCCTCCTGTTGCTCGGCGGGGGCGGTTCCCGCGTCGGCCCCGGCCGCCGCGCCCGGGGCGTCGGCCCCGGCGTCGCTCTCACCGGCCGGCGCCGGCACCCGGGCCTCGCCGTTCGCCTTGCGCCGCCGTTCCGCCGGGGAGGAGGACTGCAGCCCCATCCCGCCGGTGGTGCGGAACAGTTCGTCGGCCCCCGGCAGACTCACTCGGCGTGACACCGGGCGAGCACCTCCCTGGCGAGCTGGCGATAGGCGGCGGCACCGACCGAGTTGGAGGCGTACGTGGTGATCGGCTCACCGGCGACCGTGGTCTCCGGGAAGCGGACCGTGCGCCCGATGACCGTGTGGTAGACGTGATCGTCGAAGGCCTCGACGACACGCGCCAGGACCTCGCGGCTGTGCACCGTACGGGAGTCGTACATGGTGGCGAGGATGCCGTCGAGCTCCAGTTCCGGGTTGAGCCGCTCCTGGACCTTCTCGATGGTCTCGGTGAGCAGCGCCACACCTCGCAGCGCGAAGAACTCGCACTCGAGCGGCACTATCACCTTGTGCGCGGCGGTCAGGGCGTTCACGGTGAGCAGGCCGAGCGAAGGCTGGCAGTCGATCACGATGTAGTCGTAATCGGCCATCAGCGGCTTCAGGGCGCGCTGCAGAGTGGACTCCCGGGCCACCTCACTGACCAGCTGGACCTCGGCGGCCGACAGGTCGATATTGCTCGGCAGCAGGTCCATGTTGGGCACGGCGGTCTTCAGGAGGACCTCGTCGGCCGCCATGCCCCGCTCCATGAGCAGGTTGTAGACGGTGAGGTCGAGCTCCATCGGGTTGACGCCGAGACCGACCGACAGGGCTCCCTGCGGGTCGAAGTCGACGAGCAGGACCCGCCGTCCGTACTCCGCGAGCGCGGCACCCAGGTTGATGGTCGACGTGGTCTTGCCGACGCCGCCCTTCTGGTTGCACATCGCGATGATCTTCGCGGGACCGTGATCGGTCAGCGGGCCCGGGATCGGGAAGTAGGGCAGGGGCCGACCGGTCGGGCCGACCCGCTCGCGGCGCTGGCGGGCGGCGTCGGGCGCGAGCGTGGCCGCGTACTCCGGATCGGGCTCGTACTCGGCGTCGGGGTCGTAGAAGCGCCCTTGGGGTGCCTCGTCGAAGTCGGCGAAGTGGGCGGTGTCCCGGCCACTCTCGTTGCCGGCCATGGCGTTCACGTGTAGGCCGTCCATCATCTGGGGGGCTGTCGTCATGTGCTGTTGGGTGGCGAAGGTGCGGACAGCGACGGAGCCGACAGCCTCCAGCCCGTTCGGGCTCTGGCCCCGTGCAGGCATCCCTGGTTGAACACCCCCGGGAGTAAATGTCGACTCATTCACAAGTCGTCTTACCTCCTTGGACGTGACCAGGAAACTTATCGATAGGTCAGCGTGGCACCATGCCGACGATTGGCGACTCTATGGCGTGTCACCGGTCCGCAGCAACACAATCCGCCGGACCCGGCCCGATGTGTCGGCAATCGAACACCCCTCTGTCAAGGGCGCGCAGCCTCCGGGGCGCACTTTTCGCGGGGGCACGAAACGGTTAAAGGGTTACGTTCGAGGCGAGTTGCGCGGGGCCCTCGGAGGCCCCGGCATGCGTGCGGGCGGGCCCGGGGGGGGCCGGGGCGGGCGGCGGGGGGGGGGGGGGGGGGGGGGGGGGGGGGGGGGGGGGGGGCCCCCCCCCCCCCCCCCCCCCCGTGGACCCGGGCGATAAAAAAAAGAAACAC
>NZ_JBHVWF010000268.1:0-5285 GCF_042882365.1 Streptomyces sp. NPDC058221
TCGCGGTATGTGGATTGGTCGTTGGAGGATGTGTTGTGGGGGCGTGAGGGTGCGGCGTCGTTGGACCGGGTGGATGTGGTGCAGCCGGTTCTGTTTTCGGTGATGGTGTCGTTGGCTGCGTTGTGGCGGTCGGTGGGTGTGCGTCCCTCTGCGGTGATCGGTCATTCGCAGGGGGAGATTGCGGCCGCGTATGTGGCGGGTGCGTTGAGTCTGGATGACGCGGCGCGGGTGGTCGCGCTGCGGAGCCGCGCCATCGTGGCCCTGGCCGGACAAGGCGGCATGGTGTCGCTCCCACTGCCGGCCGAGGACGCCCGGACCCTCGTCGCGCGATGGGAGGACAGGATCGGCATCGCCGCGGTCAACGGGCCCTCGGCCACCGTCGTCTCCGGCGACGTGGCGGCGCTGGACGAACTGCTCGCCGTGTGCCAAGCGGAGGATGTACGGGCCAGGCGCGTACCTGTCGACTACGCCTCGCATGGGGCCCACGTCGAAGCCATCCGCGACGACGTGCTGCGCCTCCTGGCCCCCATCACCCCGCTCACACCCGAAGTGCCCTTCTACTCGACCCTGATCGGCGGCCCGCTCCCCACCACGCAGGAGCTGGACGCCGACTACTGGTACCGCAATCTGAGGCACACCGTCCGATTCGAGGAGGCCGTGCGCGCGCTCGCCGCCCGCGGCGAGACGCTGTTCATCGAGTCGAGCCCGCATCCGGTGCTGACCCTGGCCGTCCAGGAGACGCTGGACGGTGCCGACCTGCCCGCGGCGGGCGTGGCCGTCGGCTCCCTCCGGCGCTCCAAGGGCGATCTCCACCGCTTCCTGCTCTCGCTGGCCGAGGCACATGTGCACGGCGCCGCGATCGACTGGCGTGAAGCCTTCGCCGGCATGGGCGTGACGACCGCCTCCACGAGTGCTTCCCCGGCAGACCTGCCGACGTACGCCTTCCAGCGGCAGCGGTACTGGCTGGAGAGCCCGGCCCCTGGCGGCGACGCCGGGCAACTCGGCCTGGAGAGCGCCGAACACCCGCTGCTCAGCGCCGAGGTGGCGCTGGCAGATGGCGGAGCGGTCGCGTTCACGGGGCGGCTGTCCACCCGCACCCATCCCTGGCTCGCCGACCACGCGGTGCGGGGAACGGTTCTGCTGCCGGGCACCGCGTTCGTCGAACTCGCGCTGCACGCCGGGGCAAGGCAGGGACTGCCGCACCTGGCGGAGCTGACCCTGCAGTCCCCCCTCGTCCTGACCGGCGAGGAAGGCGTCCAGATCCAGGTGCTCCTCGGTGCCGACCAAGGCACCGGCCGACGAACGCTCACGGTGCACTCCCGCCCGCCCGGCCCCGAGCAGCCATGGACCTGCCACGCAGCCGGAGTACTCACCGACGAGGAACCGGCAGCACCCCTCCCCGACCTCGCGCCCTGGCCCCCGGCGGGCGCCCACCGCATCGACATCGCCGACCTCTACGGACGTGTGGAGCGCCAGGGGTACGAGTACGGACCGCTCTTCCAGGGGGTCAGGTCCGTCTGGCGAAGGGGCGACGACCTCTACACGGAGATCCGGCTCGCCGAGGAGCTCACGGCCGACGCCGACGCGTTCGGCTTGCACCCTGCCCTCCTCGACTCCATGCTGCACCCCCTGGTGGACCGGCCGGCCGACGCGGAACCCGAACCGCCCCGGCTGCCGTTCGCCTGGGCCGGCGTGCACCTCCATGCGACAGGTGCCACCACACTCCGCGTACGCCTGTCACCGGCAGGCCGGGACACGTCCGCCCTGACGGCGTTCGACCCGGCGGGCGCGCCCGTCCTCACGGTCGACTCACTGGTCCTGCGGCCGGTCGTCGGCGAGCTGGCGCACCACACGCCGAACAGGAGCCTCGAATCCCTCCACGGCCTGGAGTGGACAGCCGTCACCGCCGAGCCCGGTCCGGAATCCGGGGACGCCCCCGCGCAATGGATCCCAATCGGCGCAGCGACGACCGCCGAATCGACCGGCGAAGCGGGAGGCGACCTTCCCGGTGGCGTTCCCCAGCAGGTGCACGCCCTAGTCGGGCGCGCACTGGACCTCGTGCAGGAGACGATCACGGTTGCGGAGCCGGGCTCTGCCACCGGACCACTCGTGCTGGTCACCCGGGGGGCTGTGGCCGCGGCCGAGGGAGAGGACGTCACCGACCTCGCCGCGGCGGCCGTATGGGGGCTGATCCGTACCGCACAGTCCGAGCACCCCGGGCGCTTCGTCCTCCTTGACGTACCTGGCGCCGGTACAGGCGAGGACAACGGGACCGACGAGGCGGTGCGTGCGGCCATCCGTACGGGCGAGCCCCAACTCGCTCTCCGCGGAGGTGAACTCCTGGCGCCCAGGCTGAACCGGGCCACCATCTCCCCGGCAGCCCCCACCATCGCGGACGCCAGTGCGGAACTCGCCCCGGAACGCACCTCGCCCACCGATCCGGACACCGACGGCACAGTACTGATCACCGGCGCGACCGGCACACTGGGCCGCCTCCTCGCCCGGCACCTCGTCACCGCGCACGGCGTCCGACGCCTCCTTCTCGTCAGCCGCCGGGGCCCGGAGGCCGACGGCGCCGCAGCGTTCGACGCCGAACTGGCCGCGCTCGGGGCCGCAGTGACCACGGCCGCCTGCGACATCGCCGACCACGACGCGCTGGCCGCGCTGATCGACGCCGTCCCCCCGCAGCACCCGCTCACCGCCGTCGTCCACACCGCAGGCGTCCTCGACGACGCCACCGTCGAGTCCCTCACTCAGGAGAGCCTCGACACCGTGCTGCGCCCCAAGGTCGACGGAGCGTGGAACCTGCACACACTGACCAGGGACCTCGACCGCCCCCTCACATCTTTCGTGCTCTTCTCCTCGATCGTCGGCACGCTCGGCAACGCCGGCCAGGCGAACTACGCCGCGGCGAACACCTTCCTGGACGGCCTCGCCCACCATCGGCACGCCCAGGGCCTGGCCGGCACCTCATTGGCCTGGGGCCTGTGGGATCAAAGCAGCGGCATGACCGGTCACCTCGACCGTGCCGACCTGTCACGGATGAGCCGATCAGGCGTGACCGCCCTGCCGTCCGCACTGGGAATGGAACTCTTCGACAAGGCGTCCTCGCTCGGCACCCCGTTCCTCGCCCCGGCCGCACTCGACCTGCCCGCACTCCGCGAACAGGCGGCCGCCGGAACGCTCCCACCGGTGCTCCGCACCCTCGTACGCCGGCCCGTGCGCCGAGCGGCCGGCAGCGCATCGGACACCTCATTGGCCAAACGGCTCGCCGCGCTCCCGGAGGGCGACCGTCACGAAGCGCTGCTCGACCTTGTCCACGCACAGGTGGGGACCGTTCTGGGCCACACCACCAGCCAGACGCTGGACGCGCAACGCGCCTTCAAAGAACTCGGCTTCGACTCCCTCACCGCCGTGGAACTGCGCAACCGGCTCGGAGCAGCAGCAGGGTTGCAGCTGCCCACCACCCTCGTGTTCGACCACCCCACTCCGCTCGCTCTGGTCCGCTACCTGGAGGAACGGCTCGGCGCCGCGCCCAGCGGAGCCGAGACGACGCCGGACCGGCCGCGGGGCACCGACGACGAACCGATCGCGATCATCGCCATGAGCTGCCGCTACCCGGGAGGCGTCAGCACCCCCGAGGACCTGTGGCGGCTCGTAGCCGACGGCGGCGAAGCGGGCGGCACATTCCCCGACGACCGCGGATGGGACGTGGCGGGCCTCTACGACCCGGACCCGCAGCAGCAGGGCAAGATCTACACCACCCGCGGTGGATTCCTGTACGACGGCAACGAGTTCGACCCCGAGCTCTTCGGGATCAGCCCGCGCGAGGCCCTGGCCACCGACCCGCAGCACCGGCTGCTGCTGGAAACCGCCTGGGAGGCCTTCGAGCGCGCCGGACTCGCCCCCGAGAGCCTCAAGGGCACCAGAACCGGTGTCTTCACCGGAGTCATGTACAACGACTACGCGAGTCGGCTCCGCAACGCCCCCGACGGGTTCGAGGGCTTCCTGCTCGCCGGCAACCAGGCGAGCGTCGCCTCCGGGAGGGTCTCCTACACCTACGGGCTCGAAGGACCCGCCGTCACCATCGACACCGCCTGCTCGTCATCACTTGTGGCACTGCACCTGGCCTCCCAGGCACTCCGCTCCGGCGAGTGCACCATGGCGCTCGCCGGCGGTGTGGCCTTCATGTCCACACCCACGACCTTCATCGAGTTCAGCCGACAGCGCGGACTGGCCCCCGATGGCCGTTGCAAGCCCTTCTCGGCCGACGCCGACGGGACGGGGTGGAGCGAGGGCGTAGGACTGCTGCTCCTGGAGAAGCTGTCGGACGCCCGGGCGAACGGGCACCGGGTGCTGGCCGTGGTGCGGGGCTCCGCGGTCAACCAGGACGGGGCATCGAACGGCCTGACGGCACCGAACGGCCCCTCGCAACAACGGGTGATCCGTCAGGCCATGGCAAATGCGGGTCTCTCCGCCTCGGACATCGACGCGGTCGAGGCTCATGGCACGGGCACCGCACTGGGCGACCCCATCGAGGCCCAGGCGCTGCTCAACACCTACGGCCAGCAGCGTGAGCGGGACCGCCCGCTCCACCTCGGATCGGTCAAGTCGAACATCGGTCATACCCAGGCGGCTGCGGGGGCCGCAGGCATCATCAAGATGGTGATGGCGCTGGGGCATGAGGTGCTGCCGCGCACGCTGCACGCGCAGGAGCCGTCGCCGCATGTGGACTGGTCCTCGGGTGCCGTGTCGCTTTTGACCGAGGCCGCGCCGTGGCCGCGGGGGGATCGCAAGCGGCGGGCCGGCGTCTCGTCGTTCGGCATCAGCGGCACGAACGCCCACGTCATCATCGAGGAGGCCGACGACCCGGACGGTGCGACGGCCCGCCACGCGACCCGCCCCACGCCGTCCGTTCTCCCGGTTCTGCTCTCCGCGCACGACGAAGACGCTCTGCGGGCACAGGCACACAAGCTCAGTGGCTTCCTCACCGAAGCCGACCGCGAAACCACCGAACTGAAGGACCTGGCCCACTCGTTGGCGGCAGGCCGATCTCTGATGAACCACCGCTCGGTCATCCTGGCGAAGAGTCACGACGACCTGCTCTCCCAGCTGGAACAGTCGGCGAAGCCGAAGAGGCCAACAGCGTCGACGATCGGCGGAATCGCCCGCACGCCCGGAAAGACCGTGTTCGTGTTTCCGGGTCAGGGGTCGCAGTGGGTGGGTATGGCGGTGGGTTTGCTGGGGGAGTCGGAGGTGTTCGCTGCGGAGATCGGTCGGTGTGG
>NZ_JBHVWF010000269.1:0-5191 GCF_042882365.1 Streptomyces sp. NPDC058221
AACACCACCCACCGGAAACCACTCAACACCTGACACACCCAGCAACACCTCACACCCCAAACACAACCCCCACCCCCAACAGACCACACCAGAACCGACGGTCCTCGGCTGCTGATCTGCTACACGAGTCACACCGGTTGAGGACTGGGGCCGCCTTCGCTGCTGCCCCAGTCCTCAGCGGCGGCGAGCAACCACATGGGCCAGGGGTGACGGTTGAAGCGGGACCGGTGGATCCTGCCGGACCGCGAGCCCGAGCTGGTGGTCGGGATGGCCCCGGACCGCCGGCACGACGGCATCAGCCCCAGGCTGTACACCCGTGGTCCGATGCTGCGCGGCAGGAACACGTGACAGCGTTTCCCTGTGCCCACGGGCCTTCCGTCGCGGCATGGTTGACGAGCCGTCACCAGGGGAGGATGCATGACCACCACAGCGTTCATCAGCCGGAAGGGCATGACACGCCGCAGCATGCTGGGAGCCGCACTGGGAGCCGGGGCCGGAGTGCCGTTGACGGCCGTTGCCGGCCCCGCGTGGGCCGGCCCGGCCGCTCCTGCTGCGACGCGGCTCATACTGCCGGCACCAACCGGGCCGCACCGTGTGGGCACGGTCCAGCTGCACCTCGTCGACCGGTCGCGCCCGGACGACATCGCGGGCCCCGGCCACTTCCGCGAGCTGATGGCCACCATCTGGTACCCCGCCCGGGACGTCGAGCGATACCCGGTGGCACCCTGGATGCCGGCCGGTGCACTTCAGGCGTTCCTCGCCGATGCCGGGTTCAGCGATCTGGCCCCGCTGGGGCCGCTCACAGCCGGCCACGTGGGTGCTCCGGTGCGTCGAACGGACCGGCGGCTACCCGTCGTCGTGTTCTCGCACGGCGCGCACAGCCACCAGGGCGACCACACCGTCATGGTCCAGGAGCTGGCCAGTCACGGATACGCGGTGGTGACAGTGGCTCACCAGTACGACACCTACACCGAGTTCCCCGATGGCCGGATCGCCGTTCCGCTGCGCGGCACGCAGGCACCGACACTGCCCGGCGACTTTGCCGCCGACCTGCGATTCGTCCTCGGTTGCGTCGAGGAGCTCGCCGCCGGGCTCAATCCCGACGTCGACCGCAGGAAGCTGCCGGCCGGGCTGCCCGGCTCTCTGGACCCCCGGCGCATGGGCGCGTTCGGCTGGTCGAAGGGCGCGACAGCGACCGCCTGCGCCATGCTCGCGGACGAACGTATCCGGGCCGGGCTCAGCCTGGACGGCCCGATGCAGATGAACCCGCCGCTGGCCGGCGCCCTGGAACGGCCGTTCATGATGATGTCCGCCGTGTACACCCGGGCCACCGATCCCGAGGCCGCCGCATTCTGGTCGCAGCTGCGGGGCTGGCGGCTGAACCTTCACGCCCAGGGCGCCGTCCACTTCTCGTACGGCGACAACGAGGCTCTGTTCCCACAGATTGCGAAGCTCCTGGGGTGGAGCGGGCAGCAACTCCAGGATGTGATCGGCTCCCTCGACCCCGACCAGGCAGTGAAGATCCAGCAGGCATACCCACTCGCGTTCTTCGACGAACACCTACGCCAGCACCCGAGGCACCTGCTCAACGGACCGTCCCCGGCCTTTCCCGCAGTGGCTTTCCTCCCTTGAGCACCCGCGACCACGGTGCCCGGCCCAACCATCGCGGAGCTGCCAGGGCCACACCGGAGAGATCAAGCCGAACGCGCTGCCGGAATCAACGGCCGCCTCCGAAGAAGTCCAGCCCGAGATCACATCAACTCCTGGGATGAGTTCACACAGCTGCGGCAAGTCAATTTCGGAGATGTGGCCACGCCCCGGCTTCCCCGGATGGATGACCTGTCCGCAGGGCTCGCCTGCTGTCCGTCGCTCACGGAGAACGAGTTGGCGGCTGAGCACGGCGCCGGGCGGCCGGGCCCGACGCCGTGCCCCGCCCTACGCATCGCGCCTTGCCAGCAGCAGGCCGCCGAGCAGCAGCGCGGCGGCCGCCCAGCCGGCCGTCACACCGAGGCCGGCCCAGGGGCCGATGGGCAGCTGATCCAGATGGGTGGTGGCCTGGACGGCGAGCCCCGCGTTCATCGGCGAGATCTGCTCCAGCACGTGCTGCAGACGCGCGTTGCTGATGGTCGCGGCGATGATCGGGAAGATGTACAGCACTGCGAGGACCACCCCGATGGAGGCGGCGGAGTCGCGTACCGCGGTGGCGACACCGAGGCTGAGCTGGGCGACCAGGATCAGATAGATGACCGATCCGACGACCGCGCGCAGCGTCGGCCCTTCGGACAGCGACAGCGCCCGGCCACCGGGGCGGCCATCACCATCCGCCCGGCGAGCAGCGCCCCGAGCACGGCCACGGATCCACCGACGGGGACCACACCGCCGACGACCGCGCACTTGGCCGCGAAGACGGTCGTCCGCAGCGGGACCGCCGTCAGGGTGGTACGGATCATGCCCGTGCCGTACTCGTTGCTGATGACCGGCACGGCCAGAATGGCGACCGGGGCCCGGCCGAGATCGACGCCCACAAGGCTGACCTCGGTCGGGTCGTCGCCGCAGCTCCGGTCGGTGCACGTGAACACCGAGGCCGCCACCGCGCTCAGGCCCACCGTCACCACGACGGTGCCGAGCAGCAGCCACAGCGGACTCGCCAGGGTCCGCAGCTTCGTCCATTCTGCGTGCAATGCCGCTGCGCTGTCATGCGTCCCTTCGCGCCAACAACGCGGCGGCCACGGCCGGCGCCACCACCGCGTAGCCGGCCAGTACGGCGAGGCCGGCCCAGGGCTGCAGCGGGTAGTAGCCGTAGTAGGGCGTGTAGTTACTGGCCACCTGGTGGTGCGTCAGTGTCTGCTGGACGGCGAAGGCGGCTCCAGGCGTCACCTTCGACAGCCAGGTCGCCGCGCCCGCGGGCATGAACGGAATGACCGTCAGGGCGTAGGGCAGCACCACGGCCACCGTCACGGTGGTGACCGCGCCGGCGCTGTGACGGAAGATCGCCCCGACCGCCATGGCCATGATCGCGGCCACCGCGAGCAGCGCCGCGGCCCCGAGCACCACCCGCAGCTGGGTCGAGGACGACACCGGGAAGACGAAGATGCCGTGAGCCTTCGACAGGCTGGTGCCGATCGGGATGGCCGCTGCCGTGCCCACCGCCCCGGCGACAAAGGTGACGGCTCCCACCATCGTCGCCTTGGCCACGAGGATCCGGCTGCGCCTCGGGCTGGCCGCCAGCGTCATGCGGACCATGCCGCTCCGGTACTCCGAGGTGATAAAGGCCCGCGGCCCTCGCCCATGACGGGCATGCTGCGGGGCGGAGCGGCGAGCGCGGAAGCCGTCGTCCGGGCCGCGGTCTCCGACTGGGCCCTCCCGAACATCCTGATGTTCTGGCTGCTCGGGCTGGCCACTGGCCCTGCTGGCCTCGGCCGCGGCCGCGGCCGCGACGCTCGTCGTCGGCGTCGTCGCCACCGTCCTGTCGCTGGTGGGCTTCCACTCCCTGACCGTGGGGGCGCTCTGCGCCACCCTCCTCGCCTTCCACCGGCTCGGCCGGACCGGGCCGCGCCACGTCGCCGCCCTGCTGCTCGTCCCGGCCGCCGCCGTCACGTTCCTCGTGGTGACGCTGCTCAACCACACCGAGCGCCGGGTCGAGATTCCGGCCGTCGTACTGGCCTCGCTCTTCCCCGCTCGCGGCCTGGGCCGGCAGCGATCGGCGGGCGCACCTGGACGCCGAGCAGCACGGGGCCGCCCGGCAGGCCATCCTCAGCCGGCTGACGGAGCACACGGACCGGGGGAACGGGCGCGCATCGCCCGCGAGTTGCACGATGTGGTCGCGCACCACATCTCGGTGGTGGCGGTGCAGGCCGAGACGGCCCGGCTGCCCGCCCCCGGGATGCCGGAGGCCGGGGCGCAGCGGCACCGACCTGATGGACGACATCCGCACCGCGGGCGGCGGCGGCATCAGGCTGATCATGAGCGGTACGCCGGTGGCCCTTTCCTCCGGGCGTCGAGCTGGCCGTGTACCGCATCATCCAGGCGGCACTCACCAACGCGCGGCGGCACGCGCCGGGGGCTGCGGTTGACGTCGAGCTGACGTACACCGAGGCTGCCCTGGTCCTGCGGATCCGTGACAACGGTCCGGGTCCGTCCCCGGCGACCGCGGGGGCGGGCCACGGCCTGCTGGGGATGCGCGAGCGCGCCGCCGCGGTAGGCGGCCGGCTGGCAACCGGCCTCGGACCGGGTCGCGGGTTCCTCATCAAGGCGTCCCCGGTAGACGAGGACCTCGGTGACGGCACCCATCGCGGCGGCTGCGACCAGCGGGTCGGCGAACGGAGTCTCCTCGTTCCACATCCGTCGCCCGTCGGACGTATAGGTCTCCGCTGCGGCGCGCTCCGAGAAGAACACCGAGTCCGACAGCGAGACAGCCGAGAATCCGCACTCCTCGGCTGTCTTCGCAAGCGGCACGAACTGATCCAGCGGGATCATGGCCAGCGCGATCGTGCACTTCATGGATCAGACCACCTCCGTCGGTCCGCTGACGGCGGGAGGCTATCCGGTGGCGCGCGGCGTCTCCCCGCACATCCCACTGAGCGGACGCCTCCCGGGATCGCACATGCCCTGGGCCTTGCCCCGTCCCTCATGGGCGAAGTCCCGCTCACTTGCGGCGGTGACCTTCCGATGACCTTGCTGAAGTCGGCACATGCAGGGTCCGTCAGAATGGCAGAACTCATCGTCAACCGTGCGCACCAGCCTGACGATCGCTCCGGCCGTCCCGTTCGCGACCAGGTCATCGGCCGGATCGCTGATCACCTCACGGCTTGGGGCCCTGGGCATCCACTTCGGGTTGCGGTGGACGGAATCGCCCCCGCGGGGAAGACGCCCCGGCCCGTGCCCTGACGTCTGCGGTCGCCGTGCGCAGCCGACCTGCGGTTCACCTGTCCATGGACGGATTCACCACCCGCGCGCCCGCCGCCACCGGCAGGGCGGCGACTCAGCAGTCGGCTACTACCAGGACCAGGACACCTACGACTTTCCTGCGTTCGCACGGACCGTGCTGACACCGTTGGGTCGATGTGGCGCCCCGCCCTGCCGCGGGCGCCTCAGGGACCCGGCCGGCGTACAGCAGAGCGACGACACACCAGTCACCCCGCCCGCCCTTGCCGTGGGGATCGGGGACGGCCGCGTACTCCAGCGCCGCCCA
>NZ_JBHVWF010000270.1:0-5168 GCF_042882365.1 Streptomyces sp. NPDC058221
GCTCTGTCTCAGTGCGGTGCTACGCGGTCAAGCAGACTTCCTGCTGTCCCGCGGATGCACGGCAATGTTCATGGCTCCGGAGCGCAGAACCGCCAGCCTCTCGGCCAGCACCTCCTCCAGCTCCTCGCGTGTGCGCCGCTCCATGAGCATGTCCCAGTGCGTACGCGCAGGCTTGCCCTTCTTCTCCTCGGGGCCATCCCCGTCCACCAGGAGTGCCTGGGCGCCACACGCCTTGCACTCCCACTCCGGCGGAATTTCCGCCTCTACCGAGAACGGCATCTCAAATCGATGTCCGTTCTGGCATGCGTACTCCACCGCCTGGCGCGGGGCCAGATCGATGCCGCGGTCCGTCTCGTAGCTGGTAACCACAAGTCGCGTGCCGCGGAGAGCTCGCTCACTCATGAATCGTGCCTCCCGGGCTTGTCGCCCACAGGACAAATGTCGCTGTCGTCGTCATCCGGCTCAACGTCCGGTCGGCGGCAAAGATTCCCGTTGCCGGTCATGCCTCGCCCGTCGTGCCGCTGAGTATTCAGGTTTGCCAGGGTTCAAGTACCCGCCAATGCCCGGTTTGTCACATCTGGCAGAAGTTGTCACCCAACGGTTTGGATTCTTCCACTGGCAGTAACGGTCCTCCGGGCAGGCCAAAGGCGTACACTACCGGCCTTTCACTTCAACGTCTAAATCCGTTCAGGAACGGGATTCCCCGCCGCTGCCACGGCCTGCCGGACCGGCACCCTCGCGAGCAGTACGGAACCAGCCACGAAGAAGATCACCAACGAGATGATCGCATCCCGGTAACTGCCGGTCAGCTGGTACGCGAGACCGAACACCAGTGGCCCGAGCCAGCTCAGCCCGCGGTCGCTCATCTCGTACGCCGAGAAGTACTCGGCCTCCTTGCCGCGCGGCACCAGATGCGAGTACAGCGACCGCGACAGGGCCTGGCTGCCGCCGAGAACCAGGCCGATCGCCGCTGCCAGCGCGTAGAAGAACACCGGCGCGTCGGCGGGCAGGAAGTATCCGGCGACGAGGATCAGCGTCCAGACGACCAGGGACGCGAGGATCGTGAGCTTCGCGCCGTACACCCGGGCCAGCCGGCCCATCCCCAGTGCGCCGGCCACCGCGAGTATCTGGACCAGCAGGACGGCGGTGATCAGCGTCGTCTGGCCGAGGCCCAGCTCCTCGGAGCCGTACACCGAGGCCTGGGAGATCACCGTCTGCACGCCGTCGTTGTAGACCAGGTAGGCCAGCAGGAAGGAGAGGGTGAGGGGATGGCGGCGCATGTCGCGCAGGGTCGCCATCAGCTGCCGCCATCCGGACCCGACCGCTCCGTGGCTGCCCGGCGCCACCCGCCGGTCGCGCAGCCGGCGCAGCGGTACGACGGTGAAGGCGCCCCACCAGACACCGGCCGAGGCGAGACAGATCCGTACGGCGTCCGACTCGGAGAGGCCGAAGGAGTCGTGGCCCGTGTAGAGGATCAGGTTGAGGACGAGGACCAGCGCCCCCGAGGTGTAGCCGAAGGCCCAGCCGCGTGAGGAGACTGCGTCGCGTTCTTCCGGCTCCGCGATCTGCGGCAGATAGGCGTTGTAGAGCACCATCGACACGGATATCGCGGCGTTCGCGACGATGAGCAGGAACGCTCCGAGCAGATACCGGGTCCCGTCCAGGAAGAACATCGCGGCCGTCGCGGTGGCGCCCACGTAAGCGGCCGCCGCCAGCAGCGGCTTCTTGCGGCCCGTGCGGTCGGCGGCTGCGCCCACGATCGGCATCAGGATCACCGCGACGACGAGGGATGCCGAGATCGTGTACGCGAACAGCGACCCGGCGCGGACCGGGATGCCGAGCGGATGGACATAGCCGTCGGCGTCGGCGGCAGCCTTGGCGACCGAGGTCAGATACGGCCCGAGGAACACGGTGACGACGCTCGTCGAGTAGACGGAGCAGGCGAAGTCGTAGAAGTACCAGCCGCGCTGCTCGCGCCGGCGCTCGCCGGGGTCGGCCGCCCCGCCCGTGCCCTGAGCCGGTTCGGCGGCGTCCGCGGTCTCGGCGCTCATTGCGCACCCCTTGTCTCTCCCCGTGGAGACGTCACCGGGCCGGCGTCAGGCCCAGGCCCCCCGCTCGCTCAGCACCGTACGCAGCGTCTCGATGTGATCGGTCATGATGCCATCCACCCCGAGATCCAGGAGCGCTGCCATCCGCTCCGGTTCGTTGACGGTCCAGACGTGCACCTGGAGCCCCCGGGCATGCGCCTCCTTCACGAAACGCCGGTCCACGACCCGGACGCCGCCCTGGCTCTCCGGTACCTGTGCGCACACCGCGCCGGCCCGCAGCGCCGCCGGGATGCCGTACGAGCGCAGCCGCAGACCGAGGACGCCACGCACTCCGTAGGAGGTGGCCAGCCGCGGGCCGGCCAGCCGGTGCGCCCGGGCGACCCTGGCCTCGGAGAACGAGCCGACGCACACCCGGTCCCAGGAATCCGTCCTGCGGATCAGATCCACCAGCGGCTCAAGGGCGGGCCCGGCCTTGATGTCCACGTTCCAGCGGGCCTCGGGGAATTCCTCGAGCAACTCCTCGAACAGCGGCAGCGGTTCACGGCCCGCCACCCGGGCCCGCCGTATCTCGCTCCACGGCAGCTCCGCCATCCGGCCCCGGGCGTCGGTCACCCGGTCCAGCGTGGCGTCGTGGAAGGCCACCAGCCGGCCGTCCGCCGAGGCGTGCACATCGGTCTCGAAGTAGCGGTACCCGGCCGCGGCGGCCCGGCGGAACGCGGCCGCCGTGTTCTCCATCCCGTCCGCGGCGCCGCCGCGGTGGGCGAACGCGAGGGGGGCGGGGTGGTCCAGATAGGGATGGCGTACGGAAGTCACTGCGGCAGTATGGCCTGCCCGGATGACGGGTCGGTGACGGTGGTGGTTTCGTTGTCCTTGATCGCGAAGAAGCGCAGGAAGAACTGGGCGAGCGGGCCGATCGCCAGGGCGTAGAGGACCGTGCCCACGCCCAGGGAGCCGCCGAGCAGGAAACCGGTGACCACGACCGCCACCTCGATCGCCGTGCGGACCAGGCGGATGGAGCGGCCGGTGCGCCGGTGCAGCCCGGTCATGAGGCCGTCGCGCGGTCCGGGACCGAACCGGGCCGCGATGTACAGCCCCGTCGCCACACCGTTCAGCACGATCCCCGCCGCCATCACCCCGGCCTGTGCGGCGAGCCCGTGCACGCCGGGGACGAACGCCAGCGTGCCGTCCATCGCGAGCCCCACGACGAAGACATTGGAGACGGTGCCCAGGCCCGGCCGCTGCCGGAGGGGGATCCACAGCAGCAGCACGATTGCGCCGATGATGATCGAGACGACGCCGATGGAGATCCCGGTGCGCTCGGCGAGTCCCTGGTGCAGCACGCCCCATGGCTCCAGGCCGAGCCCGGCGACGACCAGCAGCGCCGAACTCGCCCCGTACAGCGCCAGCCCCGCGTACAGCTGGATCAGCCGTCGGGTGAGGTGTGTTCCGCGCCGGGCGGCGGTGGTGGACAAGTGGTGCCCCCTGGTGTGGTGGTAGTGGACTGCTGCGTGTCACTCTGTGGCAGGGGATTGGCTGCCAACCATGGCCAATCCGAGGAAGGTGGACTGATTATCGTGGCGAAGTGGACTTCGGCGGTCGGTGCGGCGCAGCTTGCTCGGCAACTGCATGCCCAGCAGCCCAGGCCGACGGGCCCGGGCAACCGCAGGCCGCCGACCTACCGGGCGCTCGCCGACGGCATCCGGCTGCTCGTCCTTGAGGGCCGCGTCCCGGTTGCCGCCCGGCTGCCGGCCGAACGGGAACTGGCGCTCGCCCTCGCCGTCAGCCGTACGACGGTCGCCGCAGCCTACGAGGCGCTGCGGGCCGAAGGGTTCCTGGAGTCCCGGCGAGGGGCCGGCAGCTGGACGGCGGTTCCCGCGGGCAACCCGCTGCCCGCCCGCGGCCTGGAACCGCTGCCCCCCGAGGCGCTCGGATCGATGATCGACCTGGGCTGCGCCTCGCTGCCCGCCCCCGAACCATGGCTGACCCGGGCCGTCCAGGGAGCCCTGGAGGAGCTGGCACCGTACGCGCACACTCATGGCGACTACCCGGCGGGGCTGCCCGCTCTGCGGCAGATGATCGCCGACCGGTACACCGCCGACGGCATCCCGACGATGCCCGAGCAGATCATGGTCACGACGGGCGCGATGGGCGCGATCGACGCCATCTGCCACCTTTTCGCCGGCCGCGGTGAGCGGATCGCGGTGGAGTCCCCGAGCTATGCCAACATCCTCCAGCTGATGCGGGAGGCAGGCGCCCGTCTGGTGCCGGTGGCCATGGAGGAGGGGCTCGGCGGCTGGGACATGAACCGGTGGCGCCAGGTGCTGCGGGATGCGGCGCCCCGGCTCGCGTACGTCGTCGCCGACTTCCACAATCCGACCGGGGCGCTGGCCGACGAGGACCGGCGGCGTGCGCTGGTGGACGCCGCCCGCTCGGCCGGTACGGTCCTGGTCGTCGACGAGACGATGAACGAACTGCACCTGGACGACGATGTGCGGATGCCGCGCCGGGTCTGCGCCTTCGACCCGGCGGGCAGCACCGTGCTCACCGTCGGTTCGGCCAGCAAGGCCTTCTGGGCGGGGATGCGGATCGGCTGGGTGCGGGCAGCACCGGATGTCATCCGCAGTCTGGTGGCAGCCCGCGCGTACGCCGACATGGGCACTCCGGTCCTCGAACAGCTGGCCGTCAACTGGCTCATGCGCACCGGCGGCTGGGAGGAGGCCTTGCAGATCCGCCGTGAGCAGGCGCGGGACAACCGGGACGCGCTGGTCACGGCTGTGCGCCGGGAGCTGCCGGACTGGGAGTTCGCCGTACCGCGCGGCGGTCTGACGCTCTGGGTGCGCACCGGCGGTCTCTCCGGCTCGCGGCTCGCGGTCGCGGGGGAGCGGGTCGGGGTACGGGTGCCGTCCGGGCCCCGGTTCGGGGTCGACGGTGCGTTCGAGGGATACGTACGGCTGCCGTTCACGGTCGGCGGGCCGGTGGCGGACGAGGCAGCCCTTCGGCTCGCCGCAGCCGCCCGGCTGGTCAGCTCGGGGGCCGCCGCCGGCGCGGAGGCGCCCCGGACGTTCGTAGCCTGAGCGATGCGGTGATGCAGTGAGGGAGGGCCCCCGGATCACCGGATCC
>NZ_JBHVWF010000271.1:0-5089 GCF_042882365.1 Streptomyces sp. NPDC058221
TCTGAACACCGTTGTTCTTTCGCCAAACCGACGGCCGCTCCGCCGCTGAGACCCTAACGACCCACGCCGGTGGGCGCTCACCCCGCCCGGGGTGACCGCCCACAGGCGTGTCTACGGCAACTCCAGGACGTGTGTACGGCACTCCCCGGACGTGTGCAGTGCTACCAGGCGGTCGAGGCGGACGACGGCCGCTCCTGGGGGAGCAGCAGCCACAGTGCCAGGTAGAGCAGGAACTGCGGGCCCGGCAGCAGGCACGAGACGAGGAAGATGACGCGCATGGTTCCCGCGGAGGTGCCGAAGCGCCGCGCCAGCGCTGCGCACACTCCGCCGATCATGCGTCCGTCACGGGGGCGGGCAAGTGCGGCCATGGTGGGCTCCTTCGCGAACCGTTGCGGGGGGAGCAGTCCGTTGTGCTCCCGATGTATCCATGGTGGCTCACCGAACAGGGGCAAAGCGTCGCTCTACGGGGCGATGCCGACCCTGGAAATCGTCGGGGTCGCACCCTGAGGGACCTCGTGGCCGGCCCGGTGAACGAACCGGATCCGCTGCCGCTCGCGGCGGCGCAGCCGGGCCCGGAACGCCGGTACGAACAGCACATGGGCGAGCGCCACACCGACGGTGTTCAGGATCAGCGAGTCGATGTCGACGACCTGGCCGGGCACCCCGGTCTGGCCCAGTTCGATGGCCAGCGAGATCAGCGATCCCGCGGCGACGGTGCGGGCGAGCGAGGCCCAGGGGGAGACGAAGAGCCGGCCCCCGGCCATCGGCAGCAGCACGCCGAGGGGTGCCAGCAGCAGAAGCTCCTTGCCGATGTGGCGGGCGGCGGCGGCCGGGCCCAGTGTCAGGTCCGCCCTGATGCCGGCGAACGGCGAGAAGTTGGCGGCGGTCATCCACGGCACGTCCAGCGGGCGGAGAGTCAGCCACCCGACGAGCAGCAGATGCGCGAGGAGGAGGGACACTCCGGCCGCGCGGAAGCGGATGACGGCCTGGCCGTCCGAACCTTGACGCACGCTCCCCAAGACGCGGGCAGCGGCAGGATCGGTTCCGCTCCTGCGGGGGAGACCTGGCTCACGGTCCGGCCGGGGCCAGGGCGTGTTCTGAAAGGAGCGCCGTCCGCCCGCTGGGCAGGCGGGACTTTCAAACACGCCCCAAGAGCTGTCAGGGCAGCCTGACCGCGCCCAGTGTCGGTACGGTCTTCGGGCTGGCCTTCGTCTCCGTGGTGCACAGATAGCCGCGCGCCGCGTAGTCCCCGGGGCCGCCGAGCAGCACCGTGCCGTCCTGGACGAGCGGCTCGCTCTCCGCGTACGTACAGACGATCTGGGCCAGCGCCTCGGGCGTCAGGTCCTCCGGCTGCTCGCTGAGCCGCAGCGCGCCCTTCGCGTCGCCCGCACGCGGCCCGGTGACCCGCAGCGCCGACGGGACGACCGTGGAGAAGCCCGCCTGCTCCTCGGGCCCCGTGGGCTTGACCCGCAGCTCCTCCAGGAGCGCGGCGGCGACCTCGACCCGGTCCGACTTCGTCTCCCGGACCCGCACGCTGCGGTCGACCGTGACCAGCTGCGAGGAGCACACCAGATAGATCTGCACCGGGCTGCCCTCGCCGGCCTGGGCGGTGACGTCCTCCGGGGGCATCGCACACGGCACCTGGGAGGGGGCGGGGCCGGCGTCGACGGGCACGGACGTCGTCCTGATCCCGCAGCCCGCCGCCAGCACCGCACAGAGCACGGCACCGGCCACGGCCGCTGCGGGGCGAAGGCCCCGGTGTTCGCTGCGCATCACGTCGCGTCGTCCTCCTCGTCCGGGATCTCCGCGTCGCGGCCCTCTGGTGCGCGGCTCAGCGCCTCGGCGTCCCGCGGCAGGCGCAGGACGAACACCGCGCCGTCGCCGTCCGGCGAGTTCGCCGCGGTGATGTCACCGCCGTGGATGTGCGCGTTCTCCATGGCGATCGACAGTCCGAGGCCGCTGCCCTCGGACCTCGGCCGGGAGGCGCTGGCCTTGTAGAAGCGGTCGAAGACGTGCGGCAGGACTTCCTCCGGGATGCCGGGGCCGTGGTCGCGCACCTCGATGACCAGTTCGTCGCCCTCGGTCCGCACCGTGACCCGGACCGGCGAACCGCCGTGCTTCAGCGCGTTGCCGATCAGATTGGCCAGGATCACGTCGAGCCGGCGCGGATCAAGGCGGACCATCATGCCGCGCTCGGCGTCCAGATCGACCGCGTCCAGCCAGGCGCGGACGTCGATGCAGGCCGTCACCTGGTCGGCCACGTCGACGGTGTCCAGGACGAGACGGGCCGTACCCGCGTCGAAGCGGGTGACCTCCATCAGGTTCTCCACCAGGTCGTTGAGCCGCCGGGTCTCGCTCACCACCAGGTGCACGGCGGGCGCGATCATCGGGTCGAGCGTGTCGGCCTCGTCCTCCAGCACCTCGGCTACCGCGGTGATCGCGGTCAGCGGGGTGCGCAGTTCGTGCGACATGTCGGCGACGAACCGTCGGCTGGACTCCTCCCGCGCGGTCATGTCCGCGACCTTCTTCTCCAGGGAGCTCGCCGTCTTGTTGAACGTCCGTGAGAGATCTGCCAGTTCGTCCGTTCCGGACACCGTGAGCCGGGTGTCGAGCTTGCCCTCGCCGAGCTTGCGGGCGGCGTCACCGAGACGCTGCACCGGACGCAGCACGGTCGTCGCCGCGGCCTGGGCGAGCAGGGCCGAGCCGACCAGGGCGAGCGCGGTGGCGATCCCCAACGACCAGGCCAGCGAGTTCAGATCCTGCCGTTCCTGGTCGAGGGACTTGAGCATGTAACCGGTCGGGCCACCGCCGATGATCTTCGTACCGCCCACGAGATACGGCGTGCCGCGGATCGAGGTCCGTTGCCAGAACAGGTGGTACTCGTACTTGTTGCCCGCCTTGACCGGCTGCTTCTTGTTGACCTGTTTCTGCAGCGACTGCGGCACGTTGTCCCGGGTGAAGGTGTCCAGGTCCGAGTTGCCGACGATCGGCTTGCCGGGATCGCGCTCGTCGATCAGCAGCACGCTGTAGCCGGGGCTGCTGCTCGCCATCTGCGCGGCCGCGGTCTGCAGATCGTCCTTGGTGGGGCGGACCGGCAGCGAGGCCGCCCGGACCTGCATCTCCTGCCGGAAGTCCCCGAGCGCCGAGTCCTGGGTACGGGTCAGCACCGCCTCGCGGTTCAGCCAGTACGCGATCCCCGACGCGGACACCGCGGCGGTCAGCGCCACCAGCGCGAACACGACGACGAGCCGCAACCGCAGGCTGGTCCAGCGGAGCCCGGCCAGCAGGCTCCGCCGTACAGCCGGGCTCACTGCGGCGAGTCCAGCCGGTATCCCACGCCCCGCACGGTACGGATCAGGGTCGGCGAGGACGGCACGTCCTCCACCTTGGCGCGCAGCCGCTGGACACAGGCGTCCACCAGCCGGGAGTCACCGAGGTAGTCGTGTTCCCAGACCAGCCGCAGCAGTTGCTGTCTGGACAGGGCCTGGCCGGGGCGCCGGCTCAGTTCGAGCAGGAGACGCAGCTCGGTCGGTGTGAGCTGCAGATCCTCCCCGTCCTTCGTGACGGTCATCGCAGACCGGTCGATCACCACGCTCCCGAACGTCGCGGAGTCCGTGGACTCGCGCTCGCCCCGGCGCAGCACCGCGCGGATCCGGGCGTCCAGCACCCGGCCCTGCACAGGTTTCACCACATAGTCGTCGGCACCGGACTCCAGACCCACCACGACGTCGATGTCGTCGCTTCGGGCGGTCAGCAGAATGATCGGCAGTTGGTCGGTGCGCCGGATGCGCCGGCACACCTCGAATCCATCGATACCGGGCAGCATCACATCCAGCACGACCAGGTCGGGCCGCTGCTCTCTCAGCAGGTTGAGGCCGTCCTCTCCCGTCGCCGCGGTGGCCACACGGTGGCCCTGGCGTGACAGCGAGAGTTCGAGGGCCGTGCGGATGGCGTCGTCGTCCTCGATCAGCAACAGGAAAGGCACGCTGGTCATTCTGACCCATGGGGGAGCCCTAGTTCGACAGTTGGTCCCCTCTTATGCGTCGGGCACCCCCTGATCGTGTCCTCACAGGGCCCTGTGACAGGCCTGTGACAGTCGCAGGACAGCGCCATGAAACTGCCCCTGCAAGCTCGTTGTCACAAGGAACGGACGGACTCCACCGACGGGGGGCGCGAGATGAACGCAACACACGGCATCACCGCAAGCGCAGTTGTCACGCGTCTCCACGACGTCGGACGGAACGCCGAGAAGTCCGGTGCCGCATTGAACGGACGGGGGTGCGTTCGTGGCACCGGGCGTCAGCACCCGTCGTACATGACGGTGGTCGACGCACCTGCCGCAACAGGCGGGAGCAACGGGGGAAGCACGTACGGGGAGGCCACGGGGGAGCGGCAGACCCCGGCGCGGGACGAGGACGCCGAAGCGGTGTTCACGGCCTACGTCCGGGAGCGCCGCGCCTCCCTGTACGCCACCGCCTACCACCTGACCGGCGACCGGTTCGAGGCCGAGGACCTGCTCCAGAGCGCCCTCTTCTCGACGTACCGGGCGTGGGACCGGATCAGTGACAAGGCGGCGGTGGGCGGCTATCTGCGCCGCACCATGACCAATCTGCACATCAGCGCCTGGCGCAGGCGCAAGCTGAACGAATACCCGACCGAGGAGCTGCCGGAGACGGTGGGCGACACGGACGCGATGCGCGGTACGGAGCTGCGCGCCGTGCTCTGGCAGGCGCTGGCGCGGCTGCCCGAGCTCCAGCGCACGATGCTGGTCCTGCGCTACTACGAGGGCCGCACGGACCCGGAGATCGCGTCCATCCTCGACATCAGTGTCGGCACGGTGAAGTCCAGCATCTGGCGGTCGCTCCGCCGGCTGCGCGAGGACGAGGTCCTCAGCTTCGGCCGTGACGAGGAAGAGTCCTTCGGCGAGCTGGTGGCCTGAGGCAACGGGGGATACGGGGGAACGGGGGGAACGGGCCGCTGCTTCGGGGGAGGCGGCGGTGTTCGGGGGGAAAACGCTGCGGGGTCGGACGGGCCGGGGGGTCCTGTCCGGCCCCGTCGGCGCGTGACGGAGGGGCCGCTCGCCATGAGC